>JALWRV010000363.1 GCA_027080545.1 Parvularculaceae bacterium | reverse complement strand
GCCCGGGCATATTTGGCAGGTTGAGATTGATCGGAGAGGGGGTATTTGCGCAAGGTGGCATGGCTGGAATTCATAAAGCCATTAATTTTCGCTTGGATCATCAAAAAGCGAAACATCTCCGCCTCATCGGCGCTTTTGTCATAAAAATCGGATTGGCGCACCAGCCGGTCCAACGTGTCTACCCGTGAAGAAGGCAAGGGGTGGGTTTGGATATAGGGGTTGGGATTACGGGTGGAGGTAAGTTGGCGATTGCGTAGAATTTTGAAAAAATCGACCAGCCCTTTGCCGGATTGCCCAACTTTTTCCAATAGTTTGACGGCCGCTTGGTCGGCGCTGGCTTCCTGACCGCGACTATAGCTGAGATAGTTGGATTGGCCCACGGTTTGACCAAGGGTCATGACCGCCATGCCTGCATCTGGCGCCCCGGCCATGATCGCAGCGGCGCCCAATACCATAGATAGTAAAATCGGCCGGGTGGCATTGGCGATGGCCTCAGAGCCACGGGCCAAATGGCCCCCTGACATGTGGCCGGTTTCGTGAGCCAGCACGCCCTCAACCTGATTGGGATTGCTTGCTTGCTGGATCAACCCCGTATTGACGAACATATTCAGCCCGTTGGAGACGAAGGCATTGATGGTGGGATCGCCGATAATATGGATACCAACAGCGCTGGGGGGAATGCCGGCGGCTTCGAGTAACGGATCTTCGAGGTCATGGAGCCATTGCTCGATTTCCGCATCGCGCAAAAGCTGTGCTTTGGCAGAAGTCGGCCACCATAAAATCATCCCCATCAAAGAGATGAAAACCAAAGCCAGAGGCCAGCGCATGGCAAGGCGCCTAGCGGAAGAGGCAGATGAAAGGGGTTGACCCATGTAAACTCCACTTTAAACCGTAACGAAAAGACGGATATTTTGACTATAAACCTTTGACCATAAACTATTGGCCCACAGCCGCCATATCCATGGTTATGACAGGCCAATGATAGGTATATGCAACGGCTTTGTCGAAATAAATCACCTTACAAGCCCGTAAACGACCCTTTGATAGATCAAATAATAGATCTGAAAAAAGGCCATGAGGAGGCATCGCAATCGCAATGATGTGAGCGATCTGGCTCTATTGAGGGAGGGGCCGTTCACGGTGAGGTTAAACATGTTGGCAAAAACCACTTGTCAGCCTTTTCAATTCTGGCCACAAAGCCCACAAAGTTTCGACCATCCCTATCCAAAAGAGGCAGAAAATGACCGCGATTATTGATATTTCAGGCCGCGAGATTCTCGATAGTCGCGGCAATCCCACGGTTGAGGTCGAGGTAATCCTCGAAGATGGCAATATCGGCCGTGCCGCAGTGCCGTCGGGGGCGTCTACGGGGGCCCATGAGGCCCACGAATTACGCGATGGGGGTTCGCGCTATGGGGGTAAGGGAGTGCAAAAAGCCGTTGAGAAAATCAATGGAGAGATATTTGAAGCTCTGGTGGAGATGGATGCAGAAGATCAGGCCTTGATCGATACTATTATGATCGATTTGGATGCTACCCCCAACAAATCCCGCCTTGGGGCCAATGCGATTTTGGGAGTCTCGTTGGCGGTGGCCAAGGCGGCGGCGGATGCGTGTGGGCAGCCGCTCTATCGCTATGTGGGGGGCACCGCCGCGCGCACTTTGCCCGTGCCGATGATGAATATCATCAATGGCGGCGCCCATGCGGACAATCCCATTGATATTCAGGAATTTATGATCATGCCCATGGGGGCGCCCAATTTTAGTGAAGCGCTGCGCATGGGGGCGGAGATTTTTCACTGTCTGAAAAAACAGCTGGCCAGCGCCGGTCATAATACCAATGTAGGGGATGAGGGCGGCTTTGCGCCGGGCCTTTCTTCCACAAAACAAGCCTTAGATTTCATTATGGAGGCTATTAGAAAAACTGGCTATAACCATGAAAATGAAGTGCTTATTGCGTTGGATGCTGCGGCTACAGAATTTTATCGAGAGGGCCAGTATGAATTGGCTGGAGAGGGTAAATCGCTAACTTCCGAAGCCATGGCCGACTATTATGGGGGGCTGGTGAAAGACTATCCGATCTACTCGATTGAGGACGGCATGGGCGAAGATGATTGGCAGGGGTGGAAAATTCTGACCGACAGCATAGGGGACCGGTGCCAATTGGTGGGAGATGATCTGTTCGTGACCAATGAAGAGCGATTGGCTCGGGGTATTGAAGAAGGCTGCGCCAATTCGATCCTGATTAAGGTCAATCAGATCGGCACCCTGAGCGAAACCCTAAAAGCCGTTGATTTAGCCCATCGCTCCTCTTTTACGGCGGTCATGTCCCATCGCTCAGGGGAGACGGAAGACACCACGATCGCTGATCTCGCAGTGGCGACCAATTGTGGGCAAATCAAAACGGGGTCGCTGGCTCGGTCTGATCGGTTGGCCAAATATAATCAGCTCTTGCGCATCGAAGAAGAGTTGGGGCCCATGGCGATCTATGCGGGCACCCAGTTGAAGGGTTAGGGGTCACAATATGATGGCGATGACCAAGCTTGATCCGCCTTTATTTTTGCGCCCGGCTAATAAGGGGGATGATGCGGCCATAAAGGCGCTGATTTACCGGATTTTGCGGGAATATGGGCTGGAGCCAGATCCCGAAGGTACCGATCAGGGGTTAGAGAATCGGGCCGAATTTTTTACCCTGTTCGATGTGGTTGAAGATCGTGATCGCGACGGGGCCATTATTGCCACTGTTGGGCTGGTGCGCAAAAGCCAGAAGGTTTGCGAGTTGGTCAAAATGTTCGCGGATCGAAGCTATCGGGGCCGGGGCTTGGGGCGCTTTTTGTTGGATCATGCCATGGACCGCGCTCGGGCTCTTGGCTTTTCGCGTATGGAACTCGAAACCGCCAGCCAACTGGTCGAGGCCATTGGTCTTTACCGCCAGGCGGGCTTTGAGGAATTGCCCGCCCGCCCAGAAGCTGCACGCTGCGATAAAGTCATGGCCAAGACACTTTGAGGATGCACTTTCACAGCTGAGAAGGGCTGGCAATGGAATTGCCGCAAAGAGGGGGCTTTTGGGCGCTACATCACAAAATCTTAAGATTTCTCCCATGGAGGGCTCTTGTCACGGGCTCAAAGCACAGTAAGCTTAGAGCACGGATTGGGGTCCAACACATTTGATAAGCCCATGGCTCAGACCATCGGCTGTTTTGCCTTGAGGTACTCTTTTTTGGCGATGTCTGTTCGTGTCCAAATCGAGTGCCTCTCCACAAGGCCTAGAGGAGTATGGAATATGTCCCGCACGCCAATTTCCCGAAAATATGGAAATTCTGTCAAGCTTATCGCCGGTCTTATGCTCGGCTCAGCCTTGCTTTTACAGGGCTGCACCAGCCTGCCAACCCCTGATCAAAGCGCTCAGCAGATCAAAATACCAGCCTCAATGACCTTGGTAGAATCTGTTGAAAAAACTGGCGATGATATTGTAATTCCTTATAAAAAATATGTTCTGGATAATGGCTTAACAGTGGTGCTCCACGAAGATCATTCAGATCCGTTAGTGCATGTGGATGTGACCTACCATGTGGGTTCAGCCCGGGAGGAAATTGGTAAATCGGGTTTTGCCCATTTCTTCGAGCACATGATGTTCCAAGGCTCTGAGAATGTTGGTGACGAGCAACATTTTAAAATCGTTTCTGAATCTGGTGGCACCCTGAACGGTTCGACCAATACCGACCGAACCAACTATTTTGAAACTGTGCCCGCCAATCAGTTGGAAAAAGTCTTGTGGCTTGAAGCCGACCGGATGGGCTTTTTATTGCCCAGCGTGACCCAAGAAAAATTTGAGGTGCAACGGGCGACGGTTAAAAACGAGCGGGGACAGAATTATGACAACCGCCCCTATGGTTTGTTGCGTGAGCGGGTTAATGCTGCCCTTTATCCCTATGGGCACCCTTATTCATGGCTCACCATCGGTTATATTGAGGATCTTGACCGGGTCAATGTGAACGATCTCAAGAAATTTTTCCTGCGCTGGTATGGGCCAAATAATGCCACTTTGACCATTGGCGGGGATATTGACGAAGAACAAACACTCGCATGGGTTGAAAAATATTATGGCTCGATCCCGAGAGGGCCAGAGGTTGAAGATCCTGTCGCCCCTCCGGTGGTCCTGGATAAAGACCGCTATATCTCCATGGAAGACAATGTCTCCTTGCCCTTGCTCTATATGTCTTGGCCAACAGTAACGGCCCGCCACCCAGATGAGGCACCGCTTGATGTGCTGATGGATATTATGGGGGTTGGGGAAACCTCGCTGCTCTATAAAAATCTGGTCAAGAACGGTCTCGCCGTTCAGGCCAGTGCCAGTCATGGCTGTAGCGAGCTGGAGTGTACCTTCGTGGTTTTGGCGCTACCGAACCCGGCCAAAGGGTCCAATCTGGCTGATTTGGAAAAAATCGCCCGGGATAGCTTCGCGGAGTTTGAAACCCGGGGGGTGCAGGATGATGATCTTGAGCGGGTAAAAGCGGGCATTGTATCGGACATGATCTATGGGCTGGAAAGCGTGCGCGGTAAGGTTAGCCAATTGGCCGCCTATGAAACCTTCGAAGGCAACCCAAACTATATCAGCAAGGATATTGAGCGCTACCGCAATGTGACCAAGGATGATGTGGTCCGGGTCTATGAAAAATATATCAAGGGCAAGCCTGCGGTGATCATGTCAATCGTGCCTCAAGGGCAAACGGCACTGATCGCTGCACCGGATAGTTTCACCCCGCCAGAACGGGTGGTCCCAGAATATGCGGAGACTAAAGAGTCTGACCTTAACTACCGCGTGGCAAAGGATAATTTCGACCGTTCGGTTCAACCAAAGGCGGGTGAGAATCCGGCCATTTCCCTACCCACCATGTGGCGTGAAACCATGGATAATGGTGTGGAAATATTGGGCGCGATAAATGACGAAACCCCGACCACAACCATCTCCATCCGCATTAAGGCAGGCCACAAGTCGGATCCCTTGGACCATCTTGGTCTAGCGAGCCTGACCGCCTCAATGCTAAATGAGGCAACCCAGAAATCCACTAAGGAAGAATTGTCCAACCGTTTGGCCAAGCTGGGATCCTCTATTTCTGTGGATGCCGGGGATAGTTTCACCACCATGACCATTCGTTCTTTGTCGGAAAATGTGGATGAAACCCTCGATATTGCCCATGAAATGTTGTTGGCCCCGGCCTTTTCCCAAGAAGATTTCGAGCGGGTAAAAGACCAAACCCTGCAAGGAATTGAGTTTAACAAGAAACAGGCCTCCAGCGTTGCCACAGATGTCTTTCGAGGGCTGCTCTATGGGCCTAATAATGCCTTTGCCTACAACACGCTCGGCACGGCCGAGACCGTGGCGGCCATAAGTCTCGAAGATGTGAAGAATTTCTATGATCAATATTATGCGGCCTCTATTGGCTCAATGATCGTCGTGTCTGATATGCCGCAAGCCAAAATGGCAAAAAGTCTGGCCATTTTTGAGGATTGGCAGGCCAAACCGGTGCCGGTTCCGATCCTGGGGACCTTGCCTCAACTAGAGGGGGGAATTCTCTATTTGGTTGACAAGCCGGGGGCGGCGCAATCGGAAATTCGTATCGGCAAGCGCGCACTTACCTATGACGCTACCGGGCCCTATTACCGGGCTGGTCTCATGAACTTCGTGTTGGGGGGTGCCTTTAACAGCCGTATCAATATCAATTTGCGCGAGGATAAGGGCTATACTTATGGGGCCTTTTCCTATTTCACTGGCGACGAAGATGTCGGGCGCTTCACCGCTCAGGCTGGGGTGCGTTCAGATATTACCGACAAGGCCTTGATCGAATTTTATAAAGAGCTCAACCGCTACGGGGAAGAGGGGATCACAGAGCAGGAATTGGCCTTTACCAAAAGCGCCATCGGCCAATCGGATGCCCGCAAATATGAAACCCCCCGGCAAAAGGTAAGTTTTCTATCCAACATTTTGACCTATGACCTGCCGGACGGCTTCATTGACCAACAAAAAGCCATTCTGGCCAATCTCACCAAAGAGGAAGTGGATGATATGGCCAGACGCTATCTCACCGTGGATGAAATGATCACGGTAGTTGTGGGAGACAAAGCGACTATCCTGCCGGGTTTGGAAGCGCTGGGCATGCCAATTATCGAACTGGATCAAGATGGCAAACCGGTCAGCAATGACGGTTAGCCATTAGGCCAGAGAGATAAGCGCCAAGAAAAGGTGCTGGAAAAGGCTTTTCAGGCCGAGATTCCCGGGGCGCTCCTTGCTCCTTCCACGCGGTAGGGCGAGGGGGCAAGGGGAAGCGCTAAGCTAAAGCCTAGCCAAGGCGAATGCCCTGACTAGGCCTTTTCATTTAACCCTTTGGTAAGCCTAATCTGGGCAAAACGGGCGTGGGAATTTCCTGTCACAGACCGCCTATTATGTCCTTTTTGCGCAAAATCTTTCTTGATGCCTTCTTGCCGGCCATCCTCTTGATCGGGATCGTTTATAATGGGCTGGTGGCTGTGAACGGACCGCAGGGCCTCAGGGTGCTCAAGCAACTCAAGGCCGAAAAGGTTGAGCGATTGGCTTTATTGCAAGCAGAGCGGGCGCGCACCGAGAGCCTGACCCATCGGGCTGAAATGCTCTCTTTGCGGTCCATGAATCATGATTTATTGGATGAAACAGCCAGACGGGTCCTCGGGGTCGCGCAACCGAACGAGTTTGTGATCACAGAACAGGAATTGGAGCGCTACTTGCGGGGATTTTCTACCCCAAAAAGTAGTGCTTACAAATCACCTTAAGAATTGTCATTAACAATGGCACTTATGCGCTGTGATGCTGCTTTGGCTCATATACATGAACAAGCATTTCACGTGAAATCATGCTACGTTTCGGGCAGAATTACCCCAATAGCCATACTTTAAACGCCGCCTGGGCCGCGTAGGGGTTTGACAGCTCTAGGGACGAAATAAAAAACACCTCTTTTAAGGAGGAGGGCTGGTTTTTAAGCGCTTGGAATGCCGCAAAAGCCTGCTTATAAGGGGCTCAAGAGAAGCCCTATGGGGGGCGGCAGATCAATGGAGAAAGCCGCAATGGCAGATGATGGTAGCGCGGGCGCTAAGAGCAATTTAACCGCTTCCGGCGAGGAATTACTCAACTATTACCAAGATATGTTGCTGATACGCCGTTTTGAGGAGCGGGCGGGCCAGCTTTATGGCATGGGGCATATTGGTGGTTTCTGTCACCTTTATATTGGCCAAGAGGCGGTAGTCGTGGGCATGGAAGCCATCAAGCGCGAGGGGGATCAGGTCATCACCGGCTATCGGGATCACGGGCACATGCTTGCCTGTGGCATGGACCCTAAAGGGGTGATGGCTGAGCTAACGGGGCGTCGGGATGGCTATTCCAAGGGTAAGGGCGGCTCTATGCATATGTTTTCCGCCGAGGAGAAATTCTATGGGGGCCATGGTATTGTCGGGGCACAAGTGCCCTTAGGGGCGGGTTTGGCGCTGGCCAATAAATATCGTGGGGACAGCCATGTCAGTTTCACCTATTTCGGCGATGGTGCCTCCAATCAGGGGCAAATATTTGAAGCTATGAACATGGCCAAGCTCTGGAAGCTGCCGGTTGTGTTTGTGATTGAAAACAACCAATACGCTATGGGCACTGCGGTACAACGGGCCCATGCGGAAACCCATCTTTATCGTCGGGGGGCGAGCTTCGGGATTCCGGGGTTTGAGGTGGACGGAATGGATGTGGTGGCCGTGCGTGAGGCGGGCCGCGAAGCGGCAGAACGGGCCCGTTCTGGGGAGGGGCCGACTGTATTGGAGATGAAAACCTATCGCTATCGGGGCCATTCCATGTCCGATCCGGCCAAATATCGCACCAGAGACGAGGTCGATCAGGTCAAGGAACAGTCCGACCCTATCGAGAAATGCAAGCAAAGGATCCTTGAGGGGGGGCACGCGGATGAGGCTCAACTGAAGGCAATCGACAAAAAGGTCAAAGCGGTGGTCAAAGAGGCAGCGGATTTCTCCCTAGCCAGTCCAGAACCGGACCCGTCAGAGCTCTACACAGACGTGCTCGCCGATTAGTGTCTCATGGATGAAGGCCCGCTTGTTTGGAAAGGGGGTATCAGGGGCGGTTTCAATAAGAAAGGGTGATGAAAAAGCCCCATTGCCTCAACCTCATATAGACCGAGGGCACCCTGCACTCTATCACTACCCTTCAGCGGCTAACACCATCACTTCAAAACCATCGCCCTAACACCATCGCTATGAGGTCGATATTACTCTAAAAGCGAGGTTTGTGAACAAGGAGCCCCAGAATGAGCCCACAACCCACTTTCCAACCCGATCTCATGGCCGGCAAGGTCTGCTTCATGTCTGGGGCCACTTCTGGCATCAATCTGCAAATTGCCGAACGGTTTGCCGAAGCCGGGGCGGCGCTGTTTGTGATTTCACGCTCCAGTGACAAGGTAGAGGCCACAGTGGAAGAATTGCGAGGGCTTGGGGCCAAGGCGGATGGGGCAGCGGTGGATGTGCGTGACTACAGCCTTGTGGAAAAAGCCGTGGCTGATTGTGCTAATGCTTTTGGTCCCATTGATATGGTGCTGGCGGGGCAGGCGGGTAATTTTCTAGCTCCGGCCATTGGCATGTCGGCCAATGCGTTCAAATCGGTGGTGGATATCGATTTGCTAGGTAGTTTTCATGTATTTCGGGCGAGCTTCACCCATCTGAACCGACCGGGGGCCAGCCTGTTGGCGATCACCGCCCCTCAAGCCACCAACCCCATGCCATATCAAACCCATGTTTGCGCCGCCAAGGCGGGGGTCAATATGTTGGTAAAATCTCTGGCTATGGAATGGGGCCCTTCCGGGGTGCGGGTGAACGCTATTTCTCCAGGGCCAATCGACGACACGGAAGGCATGCGCCGCCTTGCGGGAGATCCGGAAATAGCCGCGAAATATAAGCAAGCCTTGGCCCTGAGGCGATGGGGCAGTAAAGACAATATCGCCGATGCAGCCTTGTGGGTCACTTCCGAAGCGGCCTCTTATGTGACGGGAACCATTCTCGAAATTGATGGCGGCATTTCTCTCGGTGATGCCTCAAGCGCACTGCCCATATAAGTTCCGGCGTGGGGTTCAGTTCTGTAGCCCCCGGATGACAATCGGAAACCTTCCGCCATTCCTCTTACTCTCGCATTGCGCGGACCTAACAACCCTGCTAGCAAATGCGGCGGCTCAACCAGATGAGGAACATTCGATGCCCACACCCATTCTCATGCCGGCCTTGTCTCCCACCATGGAAGAGGGCACTTTGGCGAAATGGCTGGTCAAACCCGGAGATCAAATTGAGGCCGGACAGACCTTGGCAGAGATCGAGACTGACAAAGCCACTATGGAAGTAGAGGCAGTGGATGAGGGAACCATTGCCAAGCTATTGATTCCCGAAGGAACAGAACAGGTGCAGGTAAATGCACCCATTGCCCTTCTTCTGGTTGAAGGTGAAGACGAAAGTGCGCTGGAGGGCTATGAAATAGACAGTGCTACCCCGGCTGATAGCGCACCGGCAAAGGGGGAATCCACTACGCAGACGGTGGCACCCGCCGCGCCAACAGCCTCGTCACAGATGATGGATGACCCTGAAATACCGCCGGGGATGAATATGGTCGAGACCCATTTGCGCGATGCCTTGCGCGATGCCATGGCCGAAGAGATGCGTCGGGATGAGGCGGTGTTTGTCATGGGTGAAGAGGTCGCCCAATATCAAGGGGCCTATAAGGTGACCCGCGGCCTGTTGGAAGAATTTGGTGATCGTCGGGTGATCGATACCCCGATCACAGAATATGGCTTTGCGGGTATTGGTACGGGGGCCGCCTTTGCTGGGCTGCGTCCAGTGGTTGAATTCATGACTTGGAATTTTGCTATGCAGGCGATTGACCACATCATCAATTCAGCGGCCAAAACCCGCTACATGTCCGGCGGCCAGATGGCGTGCCCGATTGTGTTTCGGGGCCCCAATGGGGCCGCCTCGCGGGTCGGGGCCCAACACAGCCAAGATTATGCCTCTTGGTATGCCCATGTGCCGGGGCTAACGGTTATTGCCCCCTATAGCGTTGCCGATGCGAAAGGCCTTTTGAAGGCGGCGATCCGGTCGCCCAATCCGGTGGTCTTTTTAGAGCATGAACTGCTCTACGGGGATGTGGGAGAAGTGCCGGAAGGGCAAGATTTTGTCCTGCCCATCGGCAAGGCTAAAACTGTCCGCTCTGGGGAGGATGTAACCATCGCGTCCTATTCTCGTGGGGTGCAATTTGCGCTTTCTGCGGCCGATATATTGGCGGAGCAGGATATAAGCGCCGAAGTGGTTGACCTTAGAACCCTGCGGCCCTTGGATGTGGAAACAGTGGTTCAGTCGGTTAAAAAGACCAATCGGCTGGTCACCGTCGAGGAAGGGTGGCAGCATATGGGGGTTGGCGCGGAGCTTGGCTGGCAGGTCACCCAGCATGGTTTTGACTATCTTGATGCGCCCCCTTTGCGGGTAACACAAGAAGATGTGCCCTTACCCTATGCGGCTAATCTAGAGGCGATGAGCCTGCCCAATGCGGACAAGGTGGTGGCGGCCGTAAAGCGCGTTCTCTATTTAGATTAAGCCTGAGAAAGATGAACCAACTCATTGAATTTTATTTCTCTGTGAAGGGGCGTGTTTCACGCAAATCCTATTTGCTGAAATTCCTGTTGCCCTATCTTGCCAGTTCCATGAGCTTGAGCTGGCTGTCCTCGACCATGCCGAATAATGTAACTTTTGCTCTGAATATGCTGGTTGGGTTGTTTTGGTTCTGGCCCGCATTGGCGGTGTCCATTCGCCGCTTTCACGATATTAATCGCAGCGGCCTGTGGGCTGTTGGCCTGTGGGGGCTCTTACTGGTATCGACGCTCTATATGGCCTTCATGGCCGAATATGCTCTTTATCGAGAAGCAACCCTCACGCAAGCGCACGAAGAGGTGCAACGAGCGTTGCTTGGCCGTATCGATATTCTGGTGGCTCTTGGTGTGATGTGGATGGCGATGCTGGTATTCATGGCGATTACCCTCGGCTTTCGGGGTAGCCGGGGCGATAATCACTTTGGCCCTGATCCTCAACGGTCTGATCCCTAAATTTGTGAGGGGCAGGGAGGTTCCTTCATCAGCCCTTCATTCAAGGGTCTCGACCCTCGGCTATTATCGCTTTTCCTGTTCCTGCTCTTTTTGCTTTGGCCGGTTCTCACCGACCCCGAGCGACCCTATCTACATCCCGCATTGCACCCATCCGGCAACCCTGCTAGCAAATGCGGCATCTCAACTAGATGAGGACCCCCATGCCGACACCCATTCTCATGCCCGCTCTGTCACCAACCATGGAAGAGGGAAACCTTACCCGTTGGCTTGTCAAAGAGGGTGATGCGGTCGATGCCGGTAAAATTATTGCCGAGATTGAAACCGACAAGGCGACCATGGAGGTTGAGGCCGTGGACGAGGGTAAGATTGGTAAAATTCTTGTGGCGGCAGGCACAGAAGGGGTCAAAGTGAACACCCCGATTGCCGTCTTACTGGAAGATGGGGAAAGCGCTGACAGCATTGATTTGGACAGTTTGGTCTCGGGATCGGTGCCCGCAAAGGCGTTACAGGCAAATACGCCCTCAACGCCCGCTCAAAACCAGCCAACACAGGCTAATGGTTTGGAAAAATCACAAAGCTCAAGCGATACTTTAAGGCAATCTGGGGCTGATCGGGTGAAAGCATCGCCTCTGGCCAAGAGGTTGGCGGCTGAGCGGGGTATTGATCTGACCCATCTAAGCGGTTCTGGCCCTCATGGGCGGATTGTGAAGCGCGATCTCGCCAATATATCCTCAAACCGCAGCGCGGCAGGTGTGGGGGCTGGTACTGCGGCACCCTATGAAGGGCCGATCAATGCTGCCGAATTAGACCCAAGGCTCTATCCGCCAGACTCTTATGTGGCGATTAAAAATGATGGTATGCGCAAAACCATCGCCAAGCGACTGTGGCAAAGTTTCAACAGTGAAGTGCCGCATTTTCCACTGGAAATCGAGTGCAAGCTGGATGCTTTATTGCGCGCCCGCAAACAGCTTAATAGCCTCTCCCCCAAACCCGGTGAAGAGGATGCGTTTAAAATCTCAGTCAATGATTTCATCATCAAGGCCAGCGCCATGGCATTGATGAAAGTGCCTGCGGCCAATGCCTCTTATACAGAGGCTGCGATCATCCGTCACAAGCATGCCGATATTGGTGTTGCCGTGGCCATTGAGGGCGGGTTGATCACCCCCATTATCTGGCAGGCTGAAACAAAAGGCTTGAAAGAAATATCAAGTGAAGTCAAAGATATGGCGGCAAGAGCTAAGGAAAAGAGACTAAAACCCCAAGAATATCAGGGCGGTACATTTTCGGTTTCTAATCTTGGCATGTTCGGGATTAAATCCTTCGCCTCTATTATCAATCAACCCCAAGGGGCGATCATGTCAGTAGGGGCTGGGGAGCCAAGGGTGATTGTCGAAGAGGGCGAGATGAAAATCGCCACCATGATGAGCGTTACCCTTACCTGTGATCACCGGGTGGTTGATGGCGCGACGGGGGCTTTGTTCCTTCAGGCGTTCAAAAATTTCATCGAAGAGCCTGCGGCCATGTTGCTATAGGGTAACAGCTCTGTTG
>JALWRV010000362.1 GCA_027080545.1 Parvularculaceae bacterium | reverse complement strand
TTATGAACAGGCTGATTTTGGCCAGCGCCAGTCCGCGCCGCAAGCAGCTTCTTGCACAGATCGGTATTACGCCGACAAAAATTGTTCCCGCCAATATTGATGAAACGCCGCTGGCGTCCGAATTGCCTAAAGCCTACGGGCAAAGACTAGCGCGCGAAAAAGCGTTATTTGTCGCCAAAGACAATAAAGGCGCCTTGGTGCTCGGTGCCGATACGGTGGTGGGGGTCGGGCGACGCATTTTACCCAAAACCGAAACCGCTGAGGAAGCTCGGGCGTGTTTGCAATTAATGTCCGGTCGCGCTCATAAGGTTTGGACGGCGATTGCATTGGTTGATGGGCAGGGAAAATTATATCAGCGCGTGAGTGCCAGCCGGGTGAAAGTGAAGCGGTTGGATGAGCGTGAAATAGAGGCCTATCTGGCGAGCGGTGAATGGCAAGGAAAAGCCGGGGGCTATGCCATTCAGGGTCTTTTTTCGGCGCATATAGCGGCGCTGAGCGGGTCTTATACGGGCATTGTAGGATTACCCCTTTTTGAAACCGCTTCATTGTTGCGGAGGGCAGGGATGAAGGTGGCCGTATGACCGATTTGTCTGCGCTGATCGAAGTGGGTTCTGTGTCCCATCGAGCGGCCCTGTTAAAAAATAAACAAAATGTGGGCCTTTACGAGATAAGGGCAGCTGCTCTTACCTTGTTCCCCGGTCAGCGCATGCAGGCAATTATGGGGGCGATTGATAGGCGTCTTGGCGGGGCTTTTGTAAAATTCTCAGATGGCACAATCGGTTTTTTGCCTGTGAAAGAAAATCAGGGGCTCAGCGAGGGTCAAAAAATTATTGTTGCCATTAAAAAAGTAGAATTAGCACCCAAACGACCAATAGTAAGGCTGGTGTTGGATGAGCCGGATCAATCGCTAGAGATGGCCTCGCCCTTACAAGGGCTGCTCGATTATTTTTGCGCCCTAGGCATAAGAGAAATAGCCACCAATCAGCCCCATGTCTTTTCAAAAATTTTCTCAGCAACAGGTCTTGAGTCTATACGCGTGATGAACCGGCAAGAGGTAGCAGATATTGATGATTATTTTGATCAGGCCCGCCATCATAAAGTTGAATTAGAAAGTGGGGCGTCTTTGGTCTTTGATGAATTAGAAGCCTTATGCGCGATTGATTTTAATCTTGGCCATAGTGGGGGACAGTCAAAGCGCGGAGCCATCATCAAATCCGTGAAAGCGGCTTTGCCCGAACTGGTTTCGCACATTAAGTCGCGACGATTGGGAGGGCAGATAATCATTGATTTTCCACGAGAGGCTGTGGCCGCCAAAGAAGAAATTTGTGCTTTTTGCAAGAAACATCTCCCGGCACCAGCAAAAATAGGCCCCTTTTTAGGAAGCGGTTTGCTCCATCTCACCATACCTAAATATATGCCATCGCTCTTGCACTCTTGCACGCAGGAGACACAAAATATCCAACCTGGGCGCAAAATAATGCCTTGGGTTTTGCTGGCCCAAGCGGTGCGCACTTTGGAAAAAGAGCTTGCCCAAGATCGCGGTGCCCATTTTACTTTTGCTCTGGCGCCTGCTTTGTTCGCCAGCCATGAAGAAAATATGGCATGGGTCGAGAAAACCGAGCGTCAATATGGCTCTCGATGCACAATCGTCCGCGCGGTAAATCTCGGGGAGAAAAAATGGGAGATCGAAAAGCGTGAAGGATAAACAGACAAAACAAAATTGCCCCATCTGCCAAAAACCAACCGATCCCAGCATCAAACCCTTTTGTTCCAAACGTTGCAAAGAGATCGATCTTAATCGCTGGCTATCAGAAGGCTACGTTATCCCTGCCAAAGATCCGTTTGACAGCGAAGAAAATTGAGATTTATCGACCATCGGTCGTGATCAAACGGGCATGATTTTTCGGCAAACTTTCTTGTAATTTTGCCAAGGCTTGTTGTTCCATCTCCGTATCATGGCGGGCTCTGGCGAGAATATATTCAGCCTCAACCACTTGCCAATCGGTATAATAGGGGATTTTTCGGCGTAATTTAACGCTTTCTTCTGCCCGATTTGCGGCTTCTTCATTCTCGCCTTTTTGCAGCAGATATTCCGCTTGCCAAAGCAACGCATCGGCGCGCCACCGAGGTGACAGTACCCCCAAATTTTGATATAAATATTCTCCGGCCACCACGAGCTGACCGCGTTGCAATAAAATACGCCCTAAAATAGTTTTTACCCGCAATGTCGCCGGATGACTTTCCCCTAAACTTTCTTCGAGAGCGGGAATAAGTCCGGACACTCTTTTTTCTGCTAATGCGGTTCGTCCGCTTTGCCATAAAATCATGGCGTAATTAATTTCTGCTGCGATTCGCGTTATCTCGGATGGTGCAAGCTTTTCTTCGGCAATGCGGACGCCTTTTTTTGCGATGATTTCAGCCGTTGATAAGTCTCCCAATTGTGTATATAGACTACCCAAATTGTTGTAATAGGCCACATTATTTGGGTGGTCCGGGCCTAGCCTCTTGATGGAAAGGTTAAGACATTTTTGCAGGGTTTGGCGGGCCTTTTCATGAAATCCAAGATTGATATAGTCCAGCCCTAAATTACAACGAATGGCAAGAACGTCAGGGTTCAGGGATTCTCCATTTTCTTCCAACAGGGTGAGAGCTTTTTCACTTATCTTCAGGGCCTCTTCGTCTCTTCCGACAGAACGAAGCCCATACGCAATATTGGCGAGGCTGCGCCCCATGACCCCTATATCATCGGGCCGGATAGTGATATTAATTTCATGAGCGCGCTCCATGGCATCCAGAGATCCCGCCCCGTCCGTCTGACTTAAGGCTCGACCGAGCAAGGTCCACGCATAGGCCGCCTCAGCCGACTGGTCCATGCCTAGATCATCTAATTGTTGTATCGCTTCGCGTAGAAGCTTTTCGCCCTCTTTATAGTTGCCGCGCTTGGTGTGTTCAAAACCCATATCCTCTAATGAGCGGACCAGATCCATATGGGGTGGGGTCAATCGGGCCCTGCGCGCACTCAAAATTTCTTGCCGCATAGGAAAGGATTTTCCATATTCACCGAGACCGGAATAACCGCCGGCAATGAGTTCTTTTAGTTCGTCGCGTAAATCCGGATCATTCGGTAATTTTTCCTGCAATCTGCGACTGGCATCATTCATGACTTCCAGAAGCGTGACCTCGGTTTCACCCGCATCATAGGGTGAGCTGCGGGTAAAAAGGCTTTTCAGAAATGTTGATGTCTGTTCCGCCCGAACGGCCTGTTTATGGGCAATACGTGCCTG
>JALWRV010000361.1 GCA_027080545.1 Parvularculaceae bacterium | reverse complement strand
CCATCTCCCGCGAACCGGTAAACAGCTCCAACGTATCCTGCCAAGGCTGAGATGAACCTTTCTCCAACATGGCTTGGAAATCCGCCCCGACCTGATCGGCAGCCCCATAGAAGGAACAACGATGGAGCGGCCCTTCCCACCCGATTTTATCACATGCGGTGCGATAGAATTGGAACTGCAAAATATGGGCGAGGAAATAGCGGGTATAGGGCACATTATTGGGAATGTGATATTTTGACCCCGGATCAAAGGCATCGGCCGGGCGGTCATTGGGCGGACGAATACCTTGATATTGCTCACGTAAAGCCCACCAGCCATCATTATAAGTATCCGGTGTCAGTTCTCCGGAGAAAACCTGCCAACGCCATTTGTCCATCATCAGACCAAAGGGCATGAAGGCAATTTTTTCCAACGCTTGGCGCATCAATAATTCCAGATCGCCTTCCGGGCCCGGCACTTCAGACGCGTCCAGCAAGCCAATCTGTTGCAAATATTCCGGGGTGATGGACAGAGCGACCATATCCCCAATGGCTTCATGGAAACCATCATTGGCCCCGCCTCTAAACAGCAAAGGCTGGTCCATATAGGCGCGTTGATAATAATTATGGCCTAGCTCGTGATGGATGGTGACAAAATCATCACCACTAACCTTGGTGCACATTTTGATACGAATATCTTCTTTATTGTCCAGATCCCAAGCAGACGCATGGCAAACCACTTCCTTGCCTTCGGGCTTGACGATCATGGAGCGCTCCCAAAACGTGTCAGGCAGCGGCGCAAAGCCGATGGAAGAGAAGAATCCTTCCCCGGTTTTGACCATTTTAATCGGGTCATAATTGGCCTTGACCAACAGCTTGTCGAGATCAACCGAATTGGCTTCGGGGAAATTATCCGGCTTCACATCATCATAGATGGAACCCCAGGATTGCGCCCACATATTGCCCAGCAAATCCGCGCGAATGGGCTGGTCCAGCGGCACAATGGCATCGCCATATTTTTCGTTGAGCTTATATTTTACATGGCATTGCAACTGCACATAAAGCGGCTTCACCTGCTCCCATAAGCGGTCCGTCTCAGCCACAAACGCATCCGGGTCCATATCATAGCCGGCCCGCCACATGGCCCCCGTATCGGCAAAGCCCAATTCCCGGGCCCCTTCGTTGGAAATCTCTACCATCTGCACATAGTTTTGCTTGATGTCTTTGGTGGCCGCGCGCCATTTGGTCCAGACCTCTTCCAATTTTGCCGGATCATCCAATTCACGCATCAATAATTCGGTTTCGTCTTGGGCCACCTCTTCGCCGTCAATGGTGATTTTGCCTTTGGAATAGGCTGACGACATGGCGGAATTGATGGTCGCCAGACGCTCTGCGGCCCCTTCGGTAGAAGGCGCCGGTATCGTGATGCCACCGCGCAGAAAATCAATTTTGCGCTGCATGTCTGTGGGTAAATCCAGCCCTTGGAATTTTTTGGTTTCATTGGCCAAATCAACCAGTTTTTTGGTCACTTCTGCATCCACCGCAGCCATCGCCGCTTCATGCTCATCGGTAATGTCGGTGGCATAAGCCCAACTTACTTCTGCAGATCGTTTGAACAAGGCATCCAGATCCGTCTCGGTTTGATCGAGAAAGGCGGCAACATCCTCCATGGTCGGGGCGGCTTGTTCGGCGCTGCTGGCCGGAGGCTCTGGAGCCTTGGCCTCTTCTTTATTGCTACACGCTGCAAGCGCCAAAACCGAAAGCGACCCCAATAATAGGCCGCGCAGAGCAGATATATTTGTCATAATGATCCTCACCATAGTTTCAAAAACCGCCTTGGCGGCGAAAAATCCCGTGCCCTCCCGGCTCGTCCGATCAAGGGCAGAATCGATGGGCGCACACTATCACCCCCATGGGCCGGTGCAAAACCTTAAAATGTGGCGTTATCGGCACGGGGTTATCGGGGTATTATCGGCGAGGGGCGATCAGATTTTCTCAGACAGGCGAATGGCGGCCTTGCAGCCGGTCTGGATCACAGCCTTTAATAGCCCATAGCCAGGGGCCTGCTCGGCCCCATGCTCAATGGCGGTATCATGGTGGGCCAGCTCGTCTTCGCGAAACTGCAAAATCGCCTCTTTTAACGCCGGTTCGGTGTCACCCAACTCTTCAGCCTGATCCGCATAATGTTTCTCGATCACCTCTTCCACCGCGGCGGTGCAGGCCATAGCCGCCTTTTCGCCCATCAAGGCCGTGCCTGCCCCCAGCGCATAGGAAGCCAGATGCCAAAGGGGCGTAAAGACCGTGGGCGGCGCTTTATAATTAGCCAACAAGCCATTGAATTTACTCAAATGTTCTTGCTCACCCTGTTCCATCTCCTCAAGCAGGTCGGTCATTTTTTGCTTGGTGGGCAGGTTTTTGAAAACGTCCCGCTGACCCCGATAAATCTGCACAGCGGCATATTCTCCCGCATGATCCACCCGCAACATCTCCCGCAGGCGTGCTGCCCTAGGCCCCGGCTTTTGCGAGGCAATGGGCGGTGATGAGGTCTTGTTCTCAGCCATGAAATATCCTTCCCTCAGGCGGTGGGTGGACGCCGATGGTGCCACAGGCCAAACCCCAGAAGCAAGGCCAGGGCAAGACTAATCAGCCCATTATAACCCGCCATGGAAATACCCAACATCTGCCAAGGCACTTCTTCGCAAGAGGGGCCGATATAGATCTCACCCATGTCGAGGCTGAGCGGGTCTTCCATGGGCTGCACATTGACCGCCGCACAGGCTGCCGGACCTTTCCAAAAGCCCTGCTCCACCCCCGCATGAAAAAAGCCCAGGCCGGCACTATAAAAATAGGTCAGCACCAGCACCAACAGACCAAACAAAAGCCAGCGCCGAGGTAAGCCAAAAAGCCCGGCCATAAACAATCCCAGCGCCAAAGAGCCCCCCAGCCAATGCACCTCTCTTTGTTCCAAGCACATCAAACATGGGGCCAAATGGCCAAAATGCTCAAACCCATGGGCCCCCGCCAGCAACGCCGCCGAGACCAAAAAAGTTAGCAAAAACAGACGCTCGGGAGTCACAATCAGCGAGTTCAACAGGGTGCGCATCCATCTATTTCCTAAATATGGGCCAGCAGCCATTCCTTGGCTAAATGAATGGCCTCGGCCCCGAAGAAAAGCAACAAAAACACCCAGACAAGACCAATCATCAACCCAAATAAGATGAGCAGCCCATCGCGCTCGATCAAGCCCAGCGCGGCGATAGCCACCCCAATGCCGGGTGTTGTATTGGTCAAAGGCAAAGGCACCATGATCGAGGCAATGGGGATAATCATC
>JALWRV010000360.1 GCA_027080545.1 Parvularculaceae bacterium | reverse complement strand
AACTCATCCTCACTAAAAGCCGCCAATGGCCGGCACAGCCCGTGACCAATCCAAAAAGCCCGATCACATGAAGCGATGGAGCGAACCACGCTCTCGGCACTGGTTGCGTAACCATCATCAATCACACTAATCGAATCAAATCGGTCGCAATATTGAAACCGCCCGCTCAACCCGGCAAAAGTATGAAGCGCTTTGACGATTTGCGGCGCTTGCAACCCTAATTTAAGACACACAGCAATAGCCGCTGCGATGGTTTCATCCATATGCACACCGCGCAAGGCGCGCGCGCGCGTAATATCCCCTAGCTCCGATGTCCGCCCATCCCGCACCGCATGAACATGCCCCTCAATTACGAAAATACCATGGCCGAGAACAGCCTCGCCGGAAACCGGAATGATTTTATCATGGGCATCCATGTCGGTTTGCATCAAGCTTGTGCATAGCTCTTGGGTGACCAAACTATCCACCCCGATAATAAACCCATTATCGCGACGAATACCCCCATGCAGTCGCAAAATTGCCCGCATGGTTTTTTCCATTTGCTTGGCCCCAACTTGAGAGGGAAAAATATTTGTAAGCGCAGCCACATCTGTGGTGAACAACACCGTCTCAGCCAATTGCGCGAGTGGCACTTCTATAAGAATATCGTGATCAGACAAATCCGTCACTTGCATCAATGCTTGGCAGTTTTGCGTGCCTCGATAGGCCTCTTGCGGCCCTTCCCCGGCCAAAACGGCGCGCCGACCACAAGATTTCAGAATATGATAGATCAGCGTCGACAGCACGCTTTTACCCTGCGAACCGGTAATCGTGACAAAGCGATTACCTTTTTTACGCAAAACATCCATAACCTCAACAAAGAGGTCGAGAATAGTCGAAACAGGAATATCATCGGCTTCCGCTTTAACATTCACCGGATGGCGCGGATCGCTCATTCGGGCTAGCGCACAATGGGCCGTATAAATGGCGTTAATCCGATGCCATGGCCATTCTTTAGGATGGGTGCAGCGATAGTCGGTTTTTTCTAACTGTTCACGCACCTTGCCACGCTCTTCCCATAGCACAACATTAGCCCCGGCATCGCGCAACTGTTTGACCGCTGCGAGACCACCCGCATCGGCGCCGTATATGGCGATGGTTTTACCTTCAAACAGATGCAACGGATGCATATTTTTCCTAACGCAACTTCAGAGTGGACAGGCCAATCAGGGCGAGAATGACTGCGATAATCCAAAAACGAATAACGATGGTTGGCTCTTTCCAGCCCATTTGTTCAAAATGATGGTGGATCGGGGCCATTTTGAAAACGCGTTTGCCGAATAGCTTGAACGAGGCGATCTGGATCATGACAGACAGCCCCTCCAGCACAAACAAACCGCCAACAATGGCCAAAACAATTTCATGCTTGGTGGCCACCGCAATGGTACCTATTGCCCCACCAAGAGAAAGCGAGCCCGTATCACCCATAAAAATCATGGCCGGCGGCGCGTTAAACCATAAAAAACCTAACCCCGCGCCAATAATCGCGGCACAAATAACGGCTAGTTCACCAGCGCCGGGCACATAAGGAATTTGCAGATAATCCGCATTGATAACATTGCCGACCAGATAGGCAATGAACATGTAAGAAGCCGAAGCGATCATCACCGGCACAATCGCCAGCCCATCCAGCCCATCGGTTAAATTCACCGTATTCGACGCCCCGACAATGACGAAAGCGGCAAAAGGAATGATGAAAACACCTAAAGGCAACCAGAAATTTTTGAAAAAGGGAAAGGGCACACTGGTCGCCAACCCTTGCGGGGCGCCGGGATCATGGGACAAGGTCTGCATTAAAAACCATCCCGCCAACAAGGCCACCGCGAATTGAAAAACCAATTTACCCTTGCCAATAACGCCAGCCGTGTTTTGCTTGGTCACTTTCAAATAATCATCCACAAAGCCGAGCGCTCCTAGCGCCACCGTCACCCCGAGAACAATCCAGACATATTCATTGTCCAAACGCACCCATAAAAGGCACGACACCAGCATAGAGATCAAAATCAACACTCCCCCCATGGTTGGGGTGCCCTTTTTTTCGATGATATGAGATTGTGGCCCATCCTCGCGAATGGGCTGACCCCGCCCCTGTTTGCGCCGCATCCAGCGGATCAGGCTCGGTCCCACGATAAAAGAAATCAGCAAGGCGGTCATAATCGCCCCACCCATTCGAAAGGTGAGATATTGAAAGACATTAAGAACCGAGAATTGGTCTTTCAGAGGATAGAGTAAATGATAAAGCATAATTCCCGTTCAATCTTTCTTAGTGTTTGAGTTGACATCTGCCCGATGCATCAGTGCCGCCACCAGCGCACTAACCCGTGAGGCATTTGATCCTTTGGCCATTAAAATATCCCGAGGGCGTATTTCAGCGACAATCGCCACCTCAAGATCCCGTGCGGTTTCGGCCCATCCCCCCCGCATTTCTTCCGGTAAAGTTTGATAGAGTTTTTTCATCATTGCCCCGGCACAAAATACCTTTGCCACGCTTGCTTGGCGTAACGGTTCGGCCAAGGCCAGATGCAAGGCTGCCGCCTCATCTCCCAATTCCAACATATCCCCGAGTATGGCAATGCGCCGACCCGGCTTGCTTGCCAGCAAATCCAGTGCCGCGCTCATGGAGGCCGGATTGGCATTGTAGCTCTCATCAATCAAGGTGAAATCCACCTCGTCTATGACCAGCGACACCGTCTGCCCGCGCCCATCCACAGCGCTAAAGTCAGCCAAAGCGCGCAAAGCCTGCCCACGATCACCGCCAACCTGATCAAGAACAGCCAACACGGCCAACGCATTAATCGCCTGATGGCGCCCCGGCACAGACAAAGGAAACATTATATCCTGTTGATCAAATGAAACATGCACTTCGCCGCCATTGGCTGTGGGGTGGTAGTCAAGCAGGCGATAATCTGCCTGCTGATGTTGCCCAAAGCTGATGATACGTGCCCCTCTTGCCTTGGCCGTCGCCGCCAGCAAATCAAAATACTCATTGTCCCGGGGCAAAATCGCCACCCCATCGCGGCGCAATCCTGAAAATATTTCCGCCTTGGCCCGCGCAATCGCTTCTACGGAGTCAAAAAATTCCAAATGTGCTGGCGCCACAGTGGTAATCACCGCCACATGGGGTTGCACCAATTGGCTTAGAGGCGTGATTTCCCCCGCGTGATTCATACCAATTTCGAAAATGCCAAAATCGCTATCCGATGGCAGGCTGGCCAAAGTTAGCGGCACCCCAAAATGATTATTGAAACTTTTATTGGCCGCATGCACTTTCCC
>JALWRV010000359.1 GCA_027080545.1 Parvularculaceae bacterium | reverse complement strand
TTGGGCTTTTTCCTCATTGGCGTCTTTGGCGGCCCGGAAAACATTTTGGGTAACGCTTACGCTATCTGAAATGTCGCAATTGGTTGTGCAAGAATAGGTTACATATTCAACGCCTCGCTGCAGGGTTAACATGTTACCGGTATTGGAGCGAACACGCACAGAAACATTATCCAGTTTTTTGCCTTCAAGGTCGAAAAAATAAATATTGGTCAGGCCGGGTTTTTTGCCAAAAAGCAGAATATTGGTGTTGGAGACTACTTTTACATCGGCAATGCCGGGATTACCAACAACAATGGCACTGATTGGCTCCGGCAGATTATAGGCGCGCACATTGTCAATGGTTAGCCAAACCTCGCCCGCTTGCGCGCTGGTCGCGACAAGGCCGAAAAAGCCACTAAAGGCAATCGAAACGAAGGCGGAAATAATTTTCAAATAGGATCTACGTGCGGTCATTGGCCTGTTCCTGTGATAACGAGTAAGGCGAAATCTAGGTGAGAAAGGTCAATACTTTCTTAAACAAGAATTTAACACCTTCATTTTTTGCCATGGTTTTGCGCAAAGCCGTATGAATGTCCTAAATTGGTCAATAAATTTTACCCATGTTTAAGGCTCCACCCCTATTCTAACTATTAGTTTAGCGATGGGATGCAGGAAATATCATGGCAAAGCCGCAGAAAAATCAACAAACAAACGTGCTGGAAGAAGCTCTGACTTTGCCCTTGCAGCAGGTCAGCTCGTTAAAATGGTTCGTTGGCGCGGCAAAAGATATTCACCAAACCCTTGCCGAAGCAGCCTTTACTCGCAACGTAAAGGCCGGTGAAACCCTGTTCACCATGGGCCAATATGATGCCAGTGAACTGATCGGAGTGGTTACGGGCGAGGTGCAAATAACCCGTATGTCGGATCAATCTGGGCAAATGATGATGTCGCAAGTGGGGCGTGGCGGTATTATTGGCCTGGAATATGCGGTGGCACGGGCTGAAAGTCGGGCCTCTTCCCTAGGGGTTGTTGCCAATAGTGATGCGGAACTGGTTTATATTGAGGCGGCGGCGTTTAATGATTTATTGGTTCGCAAGCCGGCATTTGCGCGTTTAATCATGCAGCATTTAGCTGAGGATTTGGTCGGTTGGGCTGCGGGCGATCATGATTCCGTCGCCCCCGCCAAGCGCGTTTATCGCTTATTGCTTGAATTAGTAGAGCGAGATGATCGGGGCAATTGGTCGATTGCACGGATGCCAAAACATCGTGAATTGTCTGAGCGCGCTGGGGTAACCGAGAATGAAGCCGCCGATGCGGTAGCCGATCTTATTCGTAATAAATTTGCAGAACGTCATTATCCGGGCTTGTTGGTGATGGATTATAATGGATTGACCAATTTATCCCGCTAGAAGTTGGGTCAAAATCAAGTCTTTTTTGTGACGTTGTTAAAAATAATCTGTGAAATTGCAAAATTTATTTCTTTCATATTAACCAATAAATAGCTTGAAAATAAGCAAGGGCTTGGATTCGAGTAAAGAGCTGGAAAATAAAATTAACCAGTTTGAAAATTTATTCTTTTGGCGAAACCATTTCTTTACCACCAGATGACATGCTGTGTCATCTGGCAAAAAGTCAGACAAGTGCAAGTGCAATAACAGGAGTCTAACATGACTAAATTCATCAATCGTTTTTTCAAAGACGAAGAAGGCGCAACTGCCATTGAGTATGGCTTGATTGCTGCTCTGATCGCTGTTGCGATTATCGCCGCGCTGCAAGCTGTTGCAACGTCGCTTTCTACAAACTTCTCGGAAATTTCTTCCAATCTCGACGCTGCTGCTTAAGGTTTGCGTCACTGGACGATCGAGACGAAAGGGAGCCTCCGGGCTCCCTTTTTTTCGTCTTAATTATTTTTTCTAGGGGAAATTATAAACAATTTTTTTAGCCTTTTCGACTAAAGCAAGATTGTTAGTAATGGAGGCAATTATGCTGAGTAAAATGAAAGAGTTCTTGAAAGATGAGGAAGGGGCCACAGCCATTGAGTATGGTTTGATTGCTGCTTTGATCGCTGTTGCGATTATTGCCGCGTTGCAAGCTGTTGCAACGTCGCTTTCCACGAATTTCTCGGAAATTTCTTCCAGTGTTGACGCTGCTGCTTAACAGGGCGCCTAAGCTGATTAAAAAGGGAGCCTTTATGGCTCCCTTTTATTTAAGGGGGCGTCATTTTCATAATAATTCAAAGTAGAATTAGTAATTCTTCATTTAGCAATAGCGGATATTTTAAAGATCCTCACGGGTATGGAGATTATTATGTTGGGTAAACTGGTTTGGTTTTTTAAAAATGATGAGGCGGCTACGGCGATCGAATATTCGTTAATCGCAGCACTTCTCGCAATTGCCGCTATTACTTCCATGCAGGCGGTGGCGACATCTGTATCAGCAAATTTTTCTGATATTGCTTCTGGTGTTGATGCTGCCGTATAAATATTGAGTTAAGGTTCTGTTCATTTTTCTTAAAAAATTTTGAACAATAATTTGCCGTATGCGGCATAACCTCTTTCGATTCATAACTTATCATTAACAATAGCACCTTAGAAATATGGTTAGTGATTTCTAAAAGGTGCGTCTATGCTCGCGTTTTTCTTTCTTTCTATTCCGCCCGCTGCCTGGATTGTTGCAGCGCTCAATGACATTCGCGCATTGCGTATTCCAAACTGGATTTCCATCACATTGGCGGCCATTTTCCCCATCGCTGGTCTGGTTATTGGATTGCCTTTAGCGACCATCGGATCCAGCATGTTACTGGGGTTGATCATATTATTCTTAGGTATGGGGCTGTTTGCGCTGCGTGTGTTGGGGGGCGGTGATGCGAAATTGCTGGCGGCCTCTGCCCCATGGATTGGCCTGACGACTATCTGGATTTTCGTGTTTAAAGTGGCTTTGGTCGGCGGCTTGGTTGCTGTGGCGTTAATGGTTTTTCGAAAATCGCCACTATTGCCGGTTTACGCCCAGGCACCCTGGATTTTGAAACTTCATCAATCTGGTAAACAAATTCCTTACGGAATTGCGATCGCGGCTGGTGGTCTCTGGGCCTTACCGGATACGCAAATATTTTTAACGGTTTTTGGCACTTGAAGAGGGGGGATTTTTTCTCGGTTAACAATGTTTTGAGGGTTTTGCCGGATAGTGAACCCGTAAACGGCCCCATTTTGGGCAACGCCGAGTGAAAATGGCAGGTGAATTGTGAACACAGGTAGAATTATTCTTTTAGCGATTGCATTGCTGGCTGGTGGCGGCGCGTTCTTTCTCGTCTCCATGAGCGGGGGACAACAGACACCGGAAGTGATTACACAAGTCATGCCGCAAGCCGAGCGTGATAATAGTGTGCGGGTTCTGGTTGCCGATGGTAATTTTTCTAAAGGTCAGCCTATCGATCCGGCTGTAACCAAATGGGTAAAATTTCCCAAAGACAATTTGCCGGAATATTTTATTCAAGAAGATAATGACGATTTCTTCAATTCGCTGGATAAGGCGATAGCACGCACAGATATTTATCAAGGCGAACCAATTACCGAAGCAAAAATTGTCAAGCCCGGTGATCGTTCCATGATGGCCGCTTTGTTGACGCCGGGTATGCGCGCAGTATCAATTAACATTGATCCGCAGACATCAACAGGTGGTTTTGTGTTGCCGGGTGATCGGGTCGATATTTATTTTACCAAAGATGTGGCAGACGGTCAGGATACAAAAACCGTTTCCGAGCTTCTCTATTCCAATTTGCGCGTGTTGGCGATTGATCAAACGATTGCCGGTAGTACTGAGGGGAGTGTGCTTGGACGCACCGCAACGGTTGAAATTGCGCCATGGCAGGTCGAGGAATTTCTGGAGGTCCGCGAGTCTGCGGACAATGTAAACCTTGTATTGCGCAGCGCCTTTGCTCCAGAAAATGGAGAAGAGATTGAACAGGAAGTTCGCCCAACAGAGGTTAGGATTATTCGTTACGGCCGCAGCTAATGCGGCGCAGAGAAAATGACCGCAGCTAATGCGGCAAAGCTAAGAACCACAATCAAAGTGGTTGATATTCGGGACCAGTAAACGGAATTTAGAGTAGGGATCAGATGTTCATGAAACAGAATTGGCAAAAAAGCTTCGCTAAAGCCATGGCTGGCCTGTGTGCCGGCATTGCATCCCTGCTGATGGTGGCACCGGGTGCAATGGCCCAAGACGGGGTGCGTATCGACACGGGTGGTAATAGCCAAACGTCTCGCAGTCTGATTTTACCGCTTAATAAGGCAGCAATTATCGAATTGCCGCGCGATGCGGCAGATGTATTAATCTCCAAACCGGAAATGGTTGAAGCCGTCGTGCGTTCCAAGCGGCGGGTTTACATTCTGGGTATGGAAGTGGGCCAAACCAATGCCTTTTTCTTTGATGATAAAGGGCGTCAAATCCTCAATTTGGAAATCCGGGTTGAGCGCGATCTTGATGCGCTGGCAGAGCTTTATACCCGCCTGTTGCCTGATGCTCGCCTGACCGTTGAAGCGGTGAACAATAATGTCATTCTGCAAGGGGTGGTAAACAGCAATAGCGAAGCCAAAATTGCGCAAGATATTGCCGGTCGCTTTGTCGGTGATGAATCGCTGGTTATGAATATGGTCACTGTGCGTGAGCAAGGCCAGGTGATGCTGAAAGTGCGCATTGTGGAAATGCAGCGACAGCTCATTAAACAGCTTGGTATTGATACCAACGGCACTGTTGCCCTCAATAATGATGTATTTGATTTTGCCGCTAACAGCACTTTTGCCGTCGCGGGCAATAGTTTGGGTGGATTGAACACGACCGCCAATTTCGGGTCTTCCGGTAATTTGCGCCAGCTTAAGCTCAATTTTGATGCTTTTGAACAGATGGGCCTAGTGAGAATATTGGCTGAGCCCAATATCACGGCTGTGTCGGGCGAATCAGCCAGCTTCTTAGCTGGCGGTCAGTTTCCGGTGCCTTCGGCGTCTGGCCTTGGGACCACGTCGGTAGAATTTAAAAAATATGGTGTGGCCTTGGGCTTCACCCCGGTGGTTCTGTCCAAAGGGCGGATCAATCTGAAAATCAAGACAGAAGTTTCCGATCTTTCGGTGGCGACTGGTGTGACCATTGGTGGCACGGTGGTAACGGATCCGAACACGGGTGAAGTAACGCAAGTTGCCGGTTTTTCGGTTCCAGGTTTGACGGTGCGCAGCGCCGAAACCACGGTGGAATTACCGTCTGGTGGCAGTTTGGCCATGGCGGGATTGCTGCAGGAAAATATCCAAACCGCGATTGACGGGGTGCCGGCCTTGAAAGATGTGCCGGTATTGGGACAACTTTTTCGCTCCAATGATTTTGAGCGCAATGAGACCGAATTGGTGATTATCGTCACCCCCTATCTGGTTGGTCCTACCCGTATGAGCAAATTGGCAAGCCCTGATGATGGCTTCAAGCCCGCATCAGACGCGGAGAGTGTTCTGCTTGGCAAGTTGGAATCTAACAATGGCGTTCGTTCAAACAATACTGAACGTCAATTAAAGGGCCCCATGGGCTTCATCATTGACTGAGGAAATAGATGGCTATGAATAATAAAATGAAATCTCTTTTCGTCCTCAGCTTGAGCGCCTTGGCTCTGTCAGCCTGTGGAACGATCCGCACAAAAGGCGGGGTCCATCCGGTAACGGCTGCGGAAATGTTTCCAATCACGGTTGATCAGCAAACCGTAACCCTCACCTTGTCGGCTGACCCAACTTTAACAGCCCTGACCAATAGGGATAAGGCACGCTTGTCCGCTTTTCTGGATGCCTATGCCAGCAATGGCCATGGCCCCATTACGATAACCGCGCCTTCAGGTAATTCCGCCGACTATTTTGGACAGGAAATGGCGGCAGATGTGCGGAACGCGCTTCACGATATGGGGGTACCTTGGGACAATATGTTGGGCGCGACCTACCGGGTATCCGGGGCAAGCACAGACCAAGAATTGATCGTTTCCTACACGCGCTACGTAGCTTCAGCGACAGCTTGTGAAGGATTTGGCGAAACCTGGCAACGCAATCGGCAAAATTTACCGAGTAAGAATTTCGGTTGTGCCACTCAGAATAATTTAGCTGCCATGATCATAGACCCCCGCGATTTGGTGGAGCCAACGGCTCTTTCTCCAGCGGATACGGTCCGTCAGGTAAAGGCCATTTCGGACTATCAGGAAGGTAACAGCACAGCAAGTGCAGAAGAATCCAGCAGTAGCGTTTCAACCACCGACTAGTTTGGTATCGGGAGATAAAAGTCATGAGTAGAGTGACTAAAGAAAAAATTGAGTTTGATGAAGATCTTGATCTGACGGAAGAAGAGCTGCGCGTTTTGGGCGAGCTTGATGATGATTTGGACTTCGATCTGGAAGATGATCTCCCTGCAGATGGTGAAAGCCTATGGGATGAAGCCATGGTCGAAGAGGCGGAGGCCTCTCTTGATGATCTCAATGATATGGAATCGGCCTTGGTTGATGAATTATCTGAGGATGACCCAGAAGCCTTCCCTCCCGCTGAGCAAGCTGTGGATGATTTTGATGGGGGCGAGCAACCCCCAATCGTTGGTGATGAGGATATTGTTTCCGCAGATGGCGAGGGAGATGAAGGCGATACGCTGAACCCGGAAGAATTGATTTCATTGGAAGATATGGCCATGGGCGCGTCTTCCGAAGAAGATGAAGAGTTTGAAGATATACGTATTCAGGGTGAGTTTCGCCCCGTTCCACGCATTAATATCGATGTGTTTTGCGAAAGCAGCGAGTTTTCTGACCTCATGGAAAAAGCGGCAAAAGACCGCCGCCTGACCAAAACTCATGTTTCTGTCATGTCAGGTGGCGTGGCTAAAGCAGCTGAATATTTCCGCAATCAAAACACCCCTAATCTGGTCATCCTTGAAACCATCAAGGGGGGCGAAGAATTGATGCAAGGCTTGGCTAAGCTGGCCGAAGTTTGCGATCCGAGTACGCGAGTTGTGATTGTGGGCCATATAAATGACATTAAGCTCTATCGTAGCCTGATTGAAAAAGGGGTGAGCGAATATCTGGTCACACCGCGTTCCCCGCTGACTATCATTAAAACGATTTCGGATTTGTATGTGGATCCATCGGCGCCACCAGTTGGTCGAAATATTGTATTTGTTGGTGCGCGTGGGGGCGTTGGCTCATCGACTCTGTGTCATAATATTGCCTGGTCCATCACGGAAAATTTCAATTCCGATGCGATTTTGCTTGATCTGGATTTGCCATTTGGCACTGCAAGCCTTGATCTTGAGCAGGACCCATCGCAAGGCTTGGCTGAGGCGCTTGCATCGCCGGAACGTCTTGACGATGTATTGTTGGAACGCCTCTTACAAAAATGCACAGACCGATTGAGCCTGTTCGCGGCACCAAACCTTTTGGAACGCGATTATAAAATGGACGATGATTCTATTGAGGCTGTGTTGGATATTGTGCGCGCTGCGGCTCCCAATATCATTATTGATTTGCCGCATGTATGGAATAGCTGGTCGCGTAAGGTTTTACAATCAGCTGATGAAATTGTCATCACCGCGACACCGGATTTGGCTTCTTTCCGCAATGTCAAAAATATCGTTGAGGCTCTTTCTACCTATCGCACCAATGATGGCGAGCCGGTATTGGTATTGAACCAAACAAAGGTGCCGAAACGCACTGAGGTACCGGCTGAGCAATTTAAAGAAGCGCTGGGTTTTGGGCCTTCGGTGATTATTGATTGGGATCCGCAACTATTTGCCGATGCCAGCGCCAATGGCCAAACCTTGATGGAGGTGGGGCCAAAAAGTGCCGCCGCCAACGCTGTCACTGATATTGCGGCTATTATTCTGGGTCAAAAACCGGTCCAGCAATCACGTGGATTTTCGCTTAGCTCATTGTTTAGTAAACGGTAGGGATCATGTTCGGGAAACGCACAGCACAACAAATAGAAAAGGCGTCATCGTCGAGCGCTGCGCGTAAGCCTGCGCCCCAATCACCGGGTAAAAAAGTGATGGCGCCGCCCAAAGTTACGGCGGTTCCGCAAAATAATAAACCGCCGGTCACTGATACCAAAAAAAGCGCTGAAGTGGTGCGCTCAGATGGGTATTTCCAAACCAAGACCACGATCTTCAATGCCCTGATCGATACGATTGATCTGTCGCAATTAGCGCAACTTGACCCAGAATCGGCGGCTGAAGAAATTCGTGACATTGTCAACGAAATCATTTCCATCAAAAACCTGCAAATGTCGATCGCAGAGCAAGAACATTTGCTGCAAGATATTTGTAATGATGTGTTGGGTTATGGTCCGTTGGAGCCTTTGCTGGCCCGCGATGACATTGCCGATGTTATGGTCAATGGTGCCGGGCGTACCTTTATCGAGGTCAACGGTAAAATCGAACAAACCGATGTTCGCTTTAGAGATAATGCGCAGCTGATGAATATTTGTCAGCGCATTGTGAGCCAGGTTGGCCGGCGCGTTGATGAGGCAAGCCCGATTTGTGATGCGCGTTTGCCTGATGGATCGCGGGTTAATGTGATCGCGCCGCCATTGGCGATTGACGGTCCGGCTTTGACAATTAGGAAATTTAAAAAAGACAAGCTGACCATGAATGACTTGGTCAATTTCCAATCCATATCGCCAGAAGGGGCGAAAGTGTTGGAAATTATTGGTGCTTCGCGCATCAACACGCTGATTTCCGGCGGTACGGGTTCTGGTAAAACCACTTTGTTGAACTGTATGACCTCCTTCATTGAGGAAGATGAGCGGGTAATTACATGCGAAGATGCCGCTGAACTTCAATTACAACAACCCCATGTGGTGCGGCTTGAAACCCGCCCGCCCAATCTCGAAGGCCAAGGCGAGGTAACTATGCGTGACCTGGTCAAGAACTGTCTGCGGATGCGCCCAGAACGCATCATCGTTGGTGAGGTTCGCGGACCAGAAGCGTTTGACTTGTTGCAGGCGATGAACACGGGCCATGATGGATCTATGGGTACGTTGCACGCCAACTCACCACGTGAAGGTTTGCAGCGGGTTGAATCCATGATCACCATGGGGGGGTATAATTTGCCCTCAAAAACCATTCGCGAAATGATTGTTGGGTCTATTGATATTGTTATTCAAGCCGCACGCTTGCGCGATGGTTCTCGGCGGATTACCCACATTACCGAAGTATTGGGTACAGAGGGTGATACGATCATCACACAAGACTTGTTCGTATTCGAGATAACAGGGGAAGATGATGATGGCAAAATCATTGGCCGTCATAAATCAACCGGTATTGCGCGTCCGGCTTTTTGGGATCGCGCCAAATATTATGGCAAACATATCGAGTTAGCCGAAGCCCTGGATGCGGCTGGCGAATAGAATTGGTGTGGAATTGAGGATTTAAATGGAACCGCGTGTTTTAATATTGATGCTGATGGGGGCATTGTCTGTCGGTGCCTTGGCCGCAGTTTTCTTGATGCCGAATAATTCCGATAAGGCAAAACAACGGGCAAAGAATCTAGCCTCACGCGCCAATGCTGGTAAGGCGTTGAGCAATAGCGGTGAGCATCAAGAAGCACCGAAAGACCGCCGTAAACAGGTTCAAGAATCACTCTCCAAAATTGAAGAAAAAAGCAAAGCCAACGCCAAAAAAACCAAGGTCACCTTGCGTCAACTCATCGAACAGGCCGGTCTGACTATGACGGTGCGTGACTTCTATATGATGTCGGGCATTATGGCGGTGGTGTTTGGCGGTATTGGTCTTATTTCCGGTCAGGATATCAAGGTAACATTGGCGATGTTGTTGATCGGTGGTTTGGGCATGCCGCGTTGGTCCATCGGTTTTTTGCGCAAGCGGCGGCAGAAGAAATTTGTTAACGAATTTTCCAACGCGATTGATGTGATTGTGCGCGGTGTTAAATCCGGCCTGCCAGTGAATGAATGTTTAAAAATTATTTCTCGTGATGCCCAAGAGCCGGTGAAAACAGAATTTTATCTTCTTACAGAAGGCTTGCGCATCGGTTTGTCCATGGAGCAATCGCTTGAGCGCATGTATGACCGTATGCCACTGCCGGAAGTCAATTTCTTCTCCATTGTTTTGATAATCCAGAAACAAACGGGGGGTAACTTGGCCGAAGCGCTGGGCAATCTCGGAACGGTGCTGCGTAACCGTAAGCTGATGGAAGGTAAAATTGCCGCTCTGTCGATGGAGGCTAAAGCCTCTGCCGTGATCCTTGGCTCTCTGCCATTCATGGTGGGCGGATTAGTGCAGGCTTCGTCTCCGGGCTATCTCAACCCCTTAATCGAAACCCAAATTGGTAATTTGATATTATTGGGTGGGGGCACATGGATGTCGATTGGCATTTTCGTTATGAAAAATATGATCTCGATTAAGGTCTAATTCACCATACGAGGCGTAAGGTTACTCCATGGAACAAATGATCGATATATTCACCGATAGGCAGTTTATCATCGGTGTGCTTGCGGCGGTTGGCGCAGCGGCGGCGGTATTTTCCGTGCTGGCGCCCATGTTTGCAACCGATCCCATGCGTAATCGTGTCAAACGCGTGGCTGAATATAAAGAAAATTTGCGCATCAAAAGCCGTGAAGCGCTGACCCAAAAACAAAAATCACAAGGGGTGCGTTTTTCGCAAGCCGGTGGCTTTGGTCGTGAAATTGTCGAACAGTTGAAATTGCTGGAGCTCTTTGATGCCGAAAGCGCAGCCAAGAAATTGGCCATGGCGGGTTCGCGTGGTGAGCGTCCCGTTTTCACCTTTATGCTGGCGCGTTTGATAACCCCAATTGTCGCCTGCATCGGCATGGGTGTTTATGTCTATGTATTTAACGGTTTTGAACTGGGTAGCTTTGGTCGTCTGATGGCGACAGCGGGTGCTTTGGTGGCCGGTTTCTACCTGCCGAATATTTATGTTTCCAACATGATCACCAAACGCCAGCAAAAGCTGAAACTGCATTTTCCCGACGCCATGGATTTGCTGCTGATTTGTGTCGAGGCGGGCATGTCAATCGAGGCCGCCTTACAAAAAGTAAGTGAAGAGATGGGGGTTAATTGCCCGGAATTGGCCGAAGAAATGGCCCTTACCACAGCGGAATTGTCCTATCTGGCGGATCGCAAGGATGCCTATGTCAATCTTGCGGAGCGCACGGGGCTTGATGGGGTTAAAGCGGTGACCACCGCACTCATTCAGTCTGAGACCTATGGTACACCATTAGGGGCCTCGTTACGGGTTATGGCCGCCGAAAATCGTGAATTGCGGATGCAGGAGGCGGAAAAGAAGGCCGCAGCCTTGCCGCCGAAATTGACCGTGCCGATGATTTTATTCTTCCTGCCGGTTTTGTTCGTGGTTATTCTTGGCCCCGCCATGTTGCGCGTGTTTGGCATGGCCGAATAGGTCTTTGAAAGCCCCATCATCAAGCAATACGGCCCAAAGGCAAGAAATATGGTTAGGTCCTGACCAGAAGCATGAAGCCCCTAATTAGTGGGAAGACCATAAAGGGCGGCCACATCCTCAGGAACCCTCGACATATCTATCGTAATACCCCGTTCAGCCCCTAGCCGGCCCACAATTGCGCCAATTTCTTCAGGACTGTTGGCTCCGGACTCACGCACTTCCATGGCCACGGCATCAAAGAAATCGTCAAATTTGCCGGCTGATGTGCCAACGAGCATAATGGCGTCCGTGTCTCCCATATTCCACACAGCGTGCCAGCTATCGCGAGGCAGCAGGACAAAGCCACCAGATGAAATGGTTTTACGCGCCCCGTCCGCCATGAAGGTCACATTGCCTTCCCGGACATAGAAAAACTCATCTTCATGGGTATGGGAATGTGGCGGTGCGCCAGGCGATCCGGCGGGTATAATAATCTCAAAGAAACTCATCCCGGCGTGATTACTGTCTTTATCGGCCAGCCTCACCGTCGGGTGCAAAGGAAAGGCAATATCTTCACCTTCTCCGGCATCCAGCACTTTGGTCGGCAGACGGTCAGCGGATTTAGCCGTTTCGGCAGAAGATGCCTTTTCTTCTGGTGGGGTATTTTCAGTCGGCGAATTTTCCGATATGGCGTCGGCCCCGCAAGCCGTTAGGAGCAAAAGAGATGCGCCAAAGAGCAGTTTTCTTGTGGATTTCACTGTAATCCCCCTTTCAATTAGCCAAATATATTAAATTTGGATGCAGCATACTGACATGGTTCAACAGGATCTGCAATAATTATAGGGTTCTCATAGCCGCGCGGTGTGCGCTCAAGCGTGCCCCGCTGGGGCCGGGGGGTAAGGCCAATGAGGACCATATTTCCTTTGAGCGCTTGATTTTACATCATTTGTCCCCGCCAGCCCCCCTTGCCAAGGCCATGTTTTTGCGCCATAAGCCGCCCCCAATGGGACCTTTGGCTGGACGATGCCCCGGCTTTTCCCTTTAAACCACCTATGGCATTCGCGGAGAAAAAAATGTCGATTACCCTAGAGCGCAAAACAGCGCTGATTAAAGAATATGCCAATGGCGAAAATGATACCGGTTCACCGGAAGTTCAAGTCGCCATCCTGTCAGAGCGCATTGCCAATCTGACCGAACATTTCAAATCACATAAAAAAGACAATCACTCACGGCGCGGCCTGTTGAAAATGGTATCCCAGCGCCGTCGATTGCTTGATTATGTGAGAGGCAAAGATGAGGCGCGTTATAAAGACCTCATCAAGAGATTAGGCCTGCGTCGTTAGATGAGGGCTTTGTTAAGAGAGCGGGCATGGGTCCGCTCTTTTTCAAAATCGAGATCAGTTTTACCGATCACGATTTCACCAGCGGGCGTTCCGGCTTTTCATGCGATCGGAATAGTAGCCCCGCAA
>JALWRV010000358.1 GCA_027080545.1 Parvularculaceae bacterium | reverse complement strand
CCTTGCAAGCCGTAGCGCTGCTTTATATACGGCACCTTCAATCGGTTTCGTGGGCCCTTCGTCTATCGGTTAGGACGCCAGGTTTTCAACCTGGAAAGAGGGGTTCGATTCCCCTAGGGCCTACCACTGATTATAGCCTTCAGCCGTTGCGAATCATCACGCGAATCAGTCTTTTGATGGGCAAAATCCCCTTTGCATAAGCGAAAACCCCCCGGAATCAGGACCCCAAGAGGGGGGAAATTCGCCTTATGCGGGAAAAATTCTCTTGAAACTCAGGGTTTAGGTTGCGCAGATTGCGCTTTTGCGGTTTGATGAAATATGGTTAACATAGCTAATGGGCTCGTCGCCTAATGGTGTAGAGATGGGGCGTCTATTAGCGGTAACCTTCAATATTGGGCTGGTTAACGCGATAATCGGAGATTTGGGTCAGATGATAAAGTTACGCGTAATCATGGCAACGATAGCCTTTTTTTTCCTGATGGGGGTTAATGCTTCGGCGGCGGAGATTAGCAGTTCACAAATCGGCAATGCGCTAAAAGAGCGCGGCTATGCGGTTGCTCAAATTAGCGAGAGCATGGTGGCTGTCGATTCAGGCGACTTTGCGGTGATCATCGCGGTCAATGGATCCAATGGTGATATTTCCTATCTCACCTATCTGAAGGATGTTTCTGCTGAGATGGTGGGCTATGAATTTCTCAACCGTTTCAATAATGGCGTGAAATTTGGCCGGGCCTATATTGATGGGGACGGGGATATCGCTATTCAGATGGATCGTAATTCCGATGGGGGTGTTTCGATCGGAAATGTCGAATCAGACTTTGATGTGTTTGTGTTGCTGGTTCATAAATTTATGAGCGACTTGCGTAAGCAGGCTTCTGTGTGATGATGTTCGAATAGATGCGGTTTGAAGTAAATACAGTTTTAGTAAATGCGTATGTGTGGGGTAGGATAGAGTGTTCAGTCAGTCGGACTGAATGTGTGCAATGAAACGGGAAACGGGGCATTTTCCGATAGATCCGGGGCTGGATTCAATAATGACCCAAGACATGGTGCCTGCCACCAATGAAGACGAAGCCAAAGAAGAAACCAAGGAAGATTCCTTTGAAGTAAAAGGCATCATCAAATGGTTCGATAATGTTAAAGGCTATGGCTTCATTATGACACCCGATGATGAGGGAGATATTCTCCTGCATTCCTCTTGCTTGAAAGAAGCGGGCCGTTCAACGGCGCGCGAGGGCGCAACCGTTATTTGCGAAGCGGTCAACCGTGCCAAGGGCCGTCAAGCGCTGCGCGTGATCAATATTGATGAAAGCACCGCCTCCACCGTGCCGGTTGAGTATACGCGCACGGCCGCTCCGGTAGAGCCCGCCGGCCCCCTAGAACCGGCTGAGGTAAAATGGTTCAACCGTGCCAAAGGCTTCGGTTTCCTTTCCAAAGGTGATGGCAGTGGCGATATTTTCGTTCACATGGAAACCCTACGCCGCTGCGGGGTCGGTGAGTTGCACCCGGGACAAAGGGTGCTGGTTTCCTATGGTCAAGGCGCCAAAGGCCTACTCGCCGTTGAGGTCAGAATAGACACCGGCAATTAAAGCGCCCCATTTATTTCAACAGACCCACCTCACTCTGAGCCTGTCGAAGGGTGAGGTGGCTTCGCACCACAAGGCGAAAACAGAACATTGGGGGCAGGATCGAACTTGCGCCGGAGCGAAGCTACGGCCAACAGAAACAGCAGGTTCGTCTCGACTATATTGATCGAGTAAAAACAAGAACTCAGTTTAAATAATCCGTGGTGACCCCGGCAGGATTCGAACCTGCGACCATTCGCTTAGAAGGCGAGCGCTCTATCCAGCTGAGCTACGGGGCCGAGCAAGGGGGGCCTAATGGGTCCACGGTTTGCGTCTATTGGTGGTAAAATTATCAGCGTAAGATTTTAAGACCGGTTGCTTGATATTGGGTTCATTCACCTCAAAGGGTATGTGATGTTTCTTGGCGTAAGCAACCGCTTCTTCTTTGCTGTCAAATTTGATGCGCACCTGACTTGATTGGGTATCCCCATAGGAGGTCCAGCCCATTAAAGGCTCGATTTTCGCCGCCATTTCCCGCTCAAATTCCAGTAGCCAAAAATGGGTTTTGGCTTTGCCGGATTGCATGGCGGTTTTGGCGGGCTGATAGATGCGGGCAAACATGAAAATCTCCTCGATAGTGCCCGTGAACCTATAGCGGGTGTTATTTGTTAGCAAGAGGCAAGGAAAATTCTCGGGCGGGGGAGCGTGCTGCCTTTGGCAGACCGGAGAGAAGAATAATTGATAGCCACTACCGTGGCCTTCAAATCCTATTATTGGTCCTCAGGACCAATAATTTCGGCTAAGCCGAACCAGATTTGAAGTGGTCGGGGCGGCAAGATTCGAACTTGCGACCCTCTGTTCCCAAAACAGATGCGCTACCAGGCTGCGCTACGCCCCGACTATTTCTAGCGATTTTGTCAACCGCCGGCGGTTCTTGCGTCTTTTTCAAGAAAATCGCAAGTAAAAATTACGCTCCACATGCGGGAAATTGAGACCAGAAAGGGATGAATCTGTCCTATAGTTCAATATTGAGGAGAGCCCCATGACACTTATGCGCAAGCCCCCATCCCGCCCTTCCAAGGAGTTCCTTGCCAATCTGCTGGGCGGCAGCAGGCTGGCTCGGGATCTGGTGCCCATCATAGCCGCTCCGGGGCTTGTTTTACTATTGGTGCTGCGGCCCTCTGGCTGGATTTTTACTGTCGGGTTGGTCTTGTCGATCACCCTTTTGCTGCTGTCGATTTATGATTATTTCCAGCCCCGTCACACTTTGATGCGTAATTTTCCGGTCATGGCCCGTATTCGTTGGGTCTCAGAGGCCCTGCGCCCCTTTATTCGCTATTATGCGGTTGAAGACGAAAATGAAGGCAAACCCTATTCCATTGCCCAACGGGCGCTGGTCTATGAGCGGGCCAAACAGGAAAATGACGCCCACCCGTTTGGCACCGAGTTGGATGTCTACGCTGACCCCTATCGCTGGATAAATCATTCCATGCAGCCCGCGGCCAGCCCGGAAATTCACCCCCGCATTGTCGTAGGATCAAGCCAATGCGCGAAGCCCTATCGCGCCTCGGTGTTGAATATTTCAGCCATGAGTTTCGGATCCTTATCGGCCAATGCCATAGAGGCCCTCAATCTCGGGGCTAAGCGGGGAGGCTTTTACCATGACACAGGTGAAGGATCGATCTCGCCCTATCATCGCAAGCATGGGGGGGATTTGGTTTGGGAGCTCGGCTCCGGCTATTTTGGCTGCCGTGATGATAAGGGAAATTTTGACGAA
>JALWRV010000357.1 GCA_027080545.1 Parvularculaceae bacterium | reverse complement strand
AGCCCGCTCCTTCTCGCCCAACCTCTTCCGGTGAGCCCCCTATCGCTTGCGGCACCTCAATTTCTTCCCGCTCCATCCGCAAGCGCAAAATTTCTTCCCGCAACCCCGCCGGGGTACGGTGGTGATAACGGCGCATAAAAAACCAGAATATACCCACCCAAATAAACAACAGCCCAAAGAAATAATAAAACCCTGCCCAATCGGCGAGGATGAACTGCAAGGCATCCGGATTGATCCGCAATATCGGTGAAATCCCTTCCTCACTCATCTCAAACCGGTTGAAATAATAGGCCGGTATCTCTGTGCCCATGGTCGAGGCAAGCAGCCAATGCCCTACATTCAGCACCGATAGGGTGATTGGCAGGCCTAGAAAAAAAACAGCCACAGCACAGAGTAAATAGGCTGGATAGCGCGGCACTTCGGTTTTATAATAAAGCCGCGCAAAATCCTCTTCACTTATGCCGTCCACCATCTTCGCCCCCGCCTCGCGCAAGCGCTGATATTCAAATCGCGCCCCTTGCGCAATTTCATTATCAACCTTTCGCTTCCACAGGCGATAGAGGCCATAATAAACCCCCACCCCAGCGATGAAGATGGAAAATAACCAAATCAAAAACATTGCTCAATCACTCGATTCTCTATTCCATGTCGTCTTGCGACAACAAAACGCCTTGCCGACATTGCTGCAAAGCCTTCTCTAACGCTCGCGCCAAATCACCGCGCTCCGGCGGCGATAAAAACGAGCCAATCAGCAAGAGGCCCCCTTTATAATACAATCGGATCTGCCCCTCATGCTTCATTGGCTTATCATAGGCAAGCCTCACCCACCCGGCCGGCAAGCGCCAACAAGATTGCAACCCCTTTGGATCAACTCGGTAAATTTCCAACCGATCATCCACCAATATAACCCGCTCGCGCAACCGTCCTTGCGCATAGGAAATACGAAAAGCCCACCACACGATAAGCACATCGACAAAGGTAAAAATAACAATCGGCCAGGCACCTATAGTAAAATAATAGGCCGCCGAGACCACATTCACCGCCACCACCACCAACATCACCGCCCAAAACCCTCCGGGCGACAGAGAACGGTGCGGATAGAGAATGGCATCAAACCAAATCGGCTCTTTTGGCAGCATTTCACCCCCCGCCTTTTCACAAGCGCTGAGGTGAAAATCCTCCGCCCCGATCAAGAGCTGGCGCTCGGGCGGCAGGGTCTCGGTCATGCGGGGATGAAACAAAGAAGCAAACATGCCGCTGTTTCTAGCGCCCAGCCGCGCAGCTGCCAAGCCATTTGAAGATTTGGTAGTGGGTCAGTTTGAAATATAGCCTCATTTTGCATCTGGTTGCACAACTTATCCCCGTCTTGGAATCACCTGCTATACATGCTATATTATATGGATGAGCGGAAAAGCACCAAAAAGGCCCAGAGATGCCAATCAGCTTGCTAAGTCTGTTGTGGATATAGCGACTGGCACCGTTGAGGATGACCCCTATGAAGGTAAAGACCCTGCGGCAGTTGAGTTGGGGCGGCGCGGGGGATTGAAAGGTGGAGCGGCTCGTGCCAGAAACTTATCGCCAGAAAAAAGGCGCGAAATAGCACGTGCTGCGGCGCTGGCCAGGTGGGGAAAAGATGGACACAGTAAAGGCTGACCACATAATTGAGAATACTCTCAGGAATGGAAATCTTTCATTAGCACAAGAACTCCAGACGGACGTCATGATTTTGATGGCGCCGATGCTCATAGGTATTGATGATGTTGTACGCGATGAGGTTGAATCTATTGTTGAAAGTCGAGAAGATGGCGAGCCACCCATCAACAAGCTTACTGTAATATTAGAAACGGACGGTGGATACATAGAGACTGTTGAGAGGATTGTCTCTGTTTTCCGGAGGCATTATCAGGAGGTTGACTTCATAGTCCCAAATTTCGCCTACTCCGCAGGAACCGTTTTAGCCTTATCCGGAGACAATATATACATGGATTACTACTCTGTTTTGGGGCCAATTGATCCTCAATTCAGAACCGAATCTGGGGAAACGGTTCCGGGAATGGGATATATTGCTCAGTACAAGGAATTGCTTGAGAAAATAAACTCTGCACCGGAAGATCAAACAAGTACCGTCAAAGCTGAACTTGCTTTTTTGTTGAAAAAATTCGACCCAGCAAAATTATTCAACATTGAGCAGGCTATTGAGCATTCGCGCGACTTAATTCGCGACTGGTTACCACAATACAAATTCAAAAATTGGAAAAAAACTTCCAATGATGGCAAGACAGTGGACGATGCTTACAAGCGAGAGAGGGCGAACAAGATTGCGGAAAAGCTTGGCGATGCGTCTCATTGGCATTCTCACGGTCGAGGTATCTCTATGCAGGAGTTGGCAAGTGAAGGTATTGGTTTGAAGATTGAAGACTTTGGATCTGACCCAAAATTAAATGAAAATGTAAGACATTATTATGGACTTTTCAGTGACTATATACGAGTAATAGGTTGCAAAAGTGCCGTACACACTGGCGTTCGCACAAGGAGGATAGGGTGAAATTCGATAAGGAAATCCAAGCACTCCACAAAAAAGCCGAAAAAATACAAGGCTTTAGCGACTTGGCAGAAAAATTGATTACTGTGGAAAAAACCGTTGAATCGGTGGAAAGTGAGCGTGGCGAGGCATTTCTACTGCCTTATTCTTCGCCATCAATGCTACCAGTGACGCAATGGAAACTGACCAATAATGCTTGACGGTTAAGCATATCGGTCATATATTAGGGGCATGAACAAGCTGCCCCTTCAAACCCGTGTGATAATCCTGAAATGCTTACTGGACGGCATGTCCATTCGGGGTACGGCGCGGGTGGCTGACGTTTCAAAAAATACGGTTTCCAAGCTGCTGATTGAGGCTGGCGCTGCATGTGCTGCCTTCCATTATGAACACGTCAGAGAGGTCAAGGCCCATCGTGTCCAATGTGATGAAATCTGGTCATTCGTTGGCTGTAAACAGAAGAATGTAAAACCGGAAGATGGCGAATGGCGTGGTGATGTGTGGACATGGACGGCCATTGAGGCAGATAGCAAACTGGTGATTTCGTATCTGGTCGGCGGACGAGATGGCGATTACGCGATAGCCCTTATGGATGATTTACGCAGCCGTTTAGAAAACCGCGTCCAACTGACCACGGACGGCCACAAAGCCTACCTTGAAGCTGTCGAGGGGGCCTTTGGTGGTGATGTGGACTACGCCCAACTGGTGAAGCTGTATGGCGAGCCTTTAGGTGGTGCAAAGAATAAATCAGAGCGCAAATATTCACCCGCTGAATGCACCGGTATCCGAAAAAATGTAATAGAGGGCGACCCGGACAAATCTAAAA
>JALWRV010000356.1 GCA_027080545.1 Parvularculaceae bacterium | reverse complement strand
ACAATCAACAGATGGGGGGCATTATCATCTTGAATGGTTGCAGATTGGCTCACGCCGAACTCGCTTTCGCTTTATCTATGATGGCGGCCGCTTAAAGCACGCCAACCGCGCAGAGAATATTGCCATCCGGTCCATAATGTCAGACCGGTGGCCAGCCAGAGTAAAAGAAGACCGAGAGGGTGGATCCAACCAACGCCGGGGATCAACAGGGCGAGAGCCGAAAATTGTATCCCTGTCTTCCATTTTGCCAATGGGCTGACCACTAAATGGCTCTTCCCCGCAAGGGCTTCGCGCAATCCGCCCACCCAGAATTCTCGTATCAAAATCAATAGGGCAGCGAGCAGATGAACCCCTGCCAAAGAACCCGTTGCCGCCAGAGCCAAAAGAGTGCTGAGGGTGAGAATTTTATCGGCGATAGGGTCCAGCGCTGCGCCCAACGCATCGGCATCGCCCAAAGCCCGGGCCAGCGCCCCATCCACCAAATCGGTCAACCCGGCAAATAGAAATAATAGAAATCCTAGCCATCCCTGACCGGAGAGGATCAACCAGAAAATAGGCAGAACCAGAGCGATGCGAAGAAGGGTGAAAAAATTGGCCATCAATCATCCTGCTGCTGTTCGCGCAGCTCACCGCAAAGCTGGGCGAGAATATCCGCGCGGGGCACTTCGCGTCCGGCTTCATCGACCATGGCAAAATGCAAAGGTTCTCCGGTTTTGCGACTCTTAAAACAAACCGCCCGTTTCTCCCCCACATCATGCCACACATCCGACCATTGGGTGAGCCCCATAAAGGGGACCAATAATTGCTGGCCGATGGGGGTTAAATGATAGGCCATGCGCTGACGTTTGCCGGGGACACGATAGGGGCGGCGCTCGAAAATGCCAATCTCGCAGAGGGTGCGCAGGCGCTGGGAAAGCACCGTGCGGGGTATCCCCAATTCGGCCTGAAATTCCTCGAACTTGCTCAAGCCGTAAAGGGACGAGCGGATGATCAGCAAGGTCCAGCGCTCCCCCAGCTTTTCAAAGGTCAGGGCCAGAGAGCAATGTTGTGGTGGCACCAGCGATTGACGCGGGGCTTTGCCGTTGGCGGCAGGCTTGTGGTGTGTCGATTGGCTAGTCATGGCGCGCCAGCATATCGGCACTTGCCTGAATATGCAAAGTGGATTTTGGGGCAGCAAAGAGGGTTAACGTTCTCGGGCGGCGATGAAGGCCAAGCGCTCAAACAGATGCACATCTTGCTCGTTTTTCAGCAAAGCGCCATGCAAGGGGGGGATCATCTGGCGGGGGTCACGGGCGCGCAGGGTTTGGGCATCAATATCTTCCACCAGCAGGAGTTTCAGCCAGTCAAGCAATTCGGAGGTGGAGGGTTTTTTCTTGAGGCCCGGCGTGTCGCGAAGCTGGTAGAAGATTTTCAGCGCTTCGGCGACCAGATCTTTTTTTAAATCGGGGAAATGCACATCGACGATGGCTTGCATGGTTTTGGCATCGGGAAAGGCGATATAGTGAAAAAAGCATCGGCGCAAAAAAGCGTCCGGCAGTTCTTTTTCATTATTACTGGTAATGACAATGATCGGGCGGGTGGTGGCCTTTACGGTTTCGCCGGTTTCATAAACGAAAAATTCCATCCGATCCAATTCTTGCAAGAGATCGTTGGGAAATTCGATATCCGCCTTGTCGATTTCGTCAATCAATAGGACGGGTCGTTGGGGGCTGGTGAAGGCCTCCCATAATTTGCCGCGTTTGATGTAAGGGTGGACCTCTCTGGCCTTTTCTTCCCCCAACTGGCTGTCGCGCAACCGGGCCACCGCATCATATTCGTAGAGGCCTTGGCGGGCCTTGGTGGTGGATTTGATATGCCATTCCAATAGCGGGGCTTTGAGGGCGGTAGCGATCTCATGGGCCAGCACGGTTTTGCCGGTGCCGGGCTCGCCTTTAATGAGAAGCGGGCGTTCCAAGGTCACGGCGGCATTGACCGCGACCTTCAGATCATCGGTGGCGATATAGTTTTTGGTGCTGGTAAATTGATTATTACCCAAGGCGCGCGTCCCTCTTATTTTCCGTTAAAAGCCCCGGAAAATAGCAGGCTGTGGATAAAGGGCAAGGCTGGGGGTCAGCTCTTTAGGCCAATTTCTGCGAGGCGCTCTTGTAAAAAGCCATCAGCGGTGATGTCTGGCGCTTCTTGGCCATCGCGATATTTATCAATGCAGGCGAGCATGGCGTCAGAATGGGGGTGCATGAAAAAGGGCATAGAATAGCGTGGTTCATTGGCCCCGTCGGGATTTACCACCCGGTGAGTGGTGGCGGGAATATGATTATTGGTGATCCGCGCCAACATGTCGCCGGCGTCAACAATAAGGGCGTTGGGGGAGCCCTCTACGGGTAGCCATGAGCCATCCCGATCCAGCAATTCCAACCCCGTAGAAGAGGCAGCCACCAACAGGGTTATGAGGTTGATGTCTTCATGGGCGGCAGCGCGCACGCAATTGGGATCCGCATCTTCTGGGATGGGGGGGTAATGTAAGAGCCGTAAAATGGAATTGCCTCCCGTGGCCAAACGTTTGAAATAGTCACCATCGACTCCAATAGACGGGGCCAAGGCTTGCAGCATGGTCTGGCCAGCATTTTCTAACGCTTGGTAGAGGGCGGTGAATATTTCCCGAAAGCCTTCGGGTTTTTCAGGCCAGACATTGGCCGGATAGATTTTGGCCAAGGGGCTGTCGGCTTCGAAAATCTGACCTACATGCCAAAATTCTTTCAAATCCGGAAATGCGTTGCCCTTGGCATGTTCTTGACCAAAGGGTGTATAGCCGCGCTGAAACCCTTCGCCGATAATATAGCGGCGCTTTTCTTCTTCGGGCAGGGCGAAAAAGGCGGCGGAGAGATCATAGGCCCGCTGCAACATTTTATCGTCAATGGCGTGGTCGCGCAGAATGATAAAGCCGAACTGTTTGAACCCCAGATAGAGGTCCCGCTGAAATTGTTCGCGGGCGGCGGTGTCACCATGGGTATAGGCCGCCAGAGAGAGTTCGGGCACTTTTTCTAACAAAGGGGTGCTGGATTGGGAAAGTGCCATAATGGTCTCCTGTAATAGCCGAGGCCGTGGCTTCTGGATTTGCCCCGAATGGCAAAAAAACGCAAGGCTGGGGCCTCGCCTGCCTTGTCCTTGGGAGCAGATTAGGGCATTGGGGAAGCCAGATAATTGTTTTATGTCAAGGAGCCCCGACCATGGCCTCATCCGGTTCAAATGAATTCCTCTCCAATGAAACCCTCGTCGCCCGGCGCAATGAAGCCTGCCCTCGGGGGTTGCCCTCAAAATCTGGCCTCTATGTGGAGCGGGCTGAGGGGGCCGAGATCTGGGATGTGGAAGGCAAACGCTATATTGATTTTATTGCCGGTATTGGGGTGTTGAATGTTGGGCATCGCCATCCGAAAGTGCAAAAAGCCATCCATGATCAGGCGGACCGGTTGATCCATACATCTTTCGGGGTTGCCCAATATGAACCCTATGTGGCGTTGGCCGAGCGTCTGAACGGGCTGGTGCCGGGCAAAGGCCCTTATAAAACCATGTTTTTGAACACCGGCACCGAGGCCACCGAACAGGTGTGTAAATTTGCCCGGCGCATTACCGGGCGTCCCGGCTTGATTGCTTTTGATGGTGCTTTTCATGGGCGGACTTTGTTGGCGACGGCCCTGACCGGCAAATCGGCCCCCTATAAAATTGGCTTTGGTCCGTTCCCGCCGGATGTTTATCACGCCCCTTATCCGAATGAATATCTTGGCAAGTCCAGCGATTATTGTTTGCAGCGTTTGCAGGATTTGTTTGAGACCTCGATCCGCGCTTGCGATGTGGCTGCGATCATCATTGAGCCGGTACAAGGGGAAGGGGGGTTCATTCCCGCGCCCAAAGAATTTTTACAAGGGTTGCGAGCGCTTTGTACCGAGCATGGTATTTTGTTGATTGCTGATGAGGTGCAAACCGGCTTTGCCCGTACTGGCAAAATGTTTGCCATCGAACATTCTGGGGTTGAGCCGGATTTTCTGGTGTGTGCAAAATCAATTGCCGGGGGCATGCCGCTGTCAGCCGTGATCGGCAAGGCGGATCTGTTTGACCAGATTGATCCGGGCGGGATGGGGTCTACCTATGGGGGCAATCCGGTTTCCTGCGCGGCGGCACTGGCGGTGTTGGATGTGATCGAGGAAGAAGGGTTGATTGAGCGCGCGGAAGAAATTGGCGCCAAATTGGAAGCCCGTTGGTTGGAGATGCAAAAGGGGGTTGCGAAAGGTCTGTTCGGTGATGTGCGCCGGGTTGGGGCCATGGCGGCTGTCGAGATTGTCCAAGATGGGCAGGCGAGCAAGCCCGACGGGGCCGCGGCTGCGGATATTCAGACAAGGTCTCGCGATAATGGGCTGATCTTTCTCACTGCTGGTAAAAAAGCCAATGTCATTCGCACCCATGTGCCGCTTATCGCCAGTGATGACATTATTGAAGAAGGGCTGGATATTCTCGAAGCTGCGGTCAAGGCGCATATTGCTGGATGAGTGATTATGCCTTCCCCCCGATGACGCCGCCCTGCGTGCCAATTCTGGGGGGGGCATTGTTTCCGGTGCGGCGCATTTTCTGTATCGGGCGCAACTATGCCGACCATGTGGCCGAGATGGGCGGGGATTTACAAAAAACCCCGCCAACTTTTTTTACCAAACCCGCCGATGCGGTCTTTTCCGGTGGCGTCATTGATTATCCGATGGCGACGCAAAATTTTCATTATGAAGGCGAGCTTGTGGTCGCCCTTGGCCAAGGGGGCGCGACGCTGACCCCGCAACAAGCCGGGGCGGCGATTTTTGGCTATGCCTGTGGCTGCGATCTGACGCGGCGGGATTTACAAGATAAGGCGAAACAGCAAAGAGGGCCGTGGGATAGCGCTAAGGCCTTAGATAAGGGGGCAGGTGTTGGGATTATCACCCCGGTTGAAGAGTGGCAGCATAGGGGGGATAATATGTTGCGTTTGCTGCAAAATGACCAAATGCGCCAACAAGCCCCCCTGTCAGATATGATATGGCCGATTGACGAAATCCTTGCTAAATTATCCCATCTGTTCACCTTGGCGGCGGGTGATCTGGTGTTCACGGGCACCCCTGCCGGTGTTGGGTCCATAGAGCCCGGTGACACTATCAAGGTCAGTGTTGATGGGCTGCAGGCTTTGGCCTTTACCATAAAGCCATAGAAGGGCGAATAAGGGGGATGATCTAGGGTTCAGTGTGGAGGCTGTGCCTGACAGGAGAAACCAAATATCGGGGGGAGAGGAACCGCCCCAACCATGGACGAGATTAAGGTTCGCGATACGCAAGCGGCAGATATGGAAGCGGTGACCGCTATTTATGGGGAAGCGGTGGTCAAATCATGTGCTTCGTGGGAATGGCAAGCGCCGGACAAAAGGGAAATGGAACGGCGGCGCAAAAAAATCACTGCTAGCTCCTATCCGCATTTGGTGGCGCTGAGCGATGATGTGGTCGTAGGCTTTGCCTATGCGGGGCCGTTCCGCAATCGGGCGGCTTATGCCCCAGTGGTCGAAAACTCGATCTATGTGCGTGAAGATATGCGTCAAACTGGTGTTGGCAAGGCGCTGTTGGCGGCGCTGATCGAGCGGTGCGAGCGCATAGGTTATCGACAGATGATTGCCCTTATCGGAGATGATGATAAATCTGCTTCGATTGCACTGCATCGCTCCTTCGATTTTGAGGTGCGGGGCACCTTGCCGGGGGTTGGGTGGAAACAGGGCCATTGGATGGAATTGGTGATGATGGTGCGCCAACTGGGCGACGGTTTTTCCACGGCACCGGAATTATGGGACAAATCTTGAAAAGGGCAAATCAGTGGCACAAAGACAAGAAAATCAAGTACCCTCCAAAACCCAAAGATATGATCGATTGATCAGTGAGATTGGGTTGGTGTTGGAGGGTGAGCCGCACAGGGTGGCGCGCATGGCGACCATCGCTTGCTTGCTCCATGAGGCGTTTGCGGATCGTATCTGGACGGGATTTTATCTGGTTGACGAGACCAAAAAAGATCAGCTTGTGGTTGGCCCCTATCAAGGCAGTCTTGGCTGTCTTAGGATTGATTTCAGCCGTGGGGTATGTGGCGCTGCGGCGACCCGGGGGCAGACGATCATTGTTGAGAATGTTCACGATTTCCCCGGCCATATTGCCTGTGATAGCCGTTCTGTAAGTGAAATCGTGGTGCCGGTATGGGACCCGTCCGGTCGTTTGATCGCGGTGCTGGATATTGATTCTGACAAGCCCGCCCAGTTTGATCGGGAAGATCAGCAGGCGTTGGAGCGGTTGGTCAAAAATATTTTCGCCAAGGCTTAGCCGCTCTCTGCCTTTAATCACCCCTTGCACCTAATCAGCATCTCCGAGGCGCTCTTCGGTGGTTTGGTTGCGCAGCCGCGCCTTGGCGCTTTCGATGGTACGGCGCAGGCGCACCGGATTGTCCAGATTCGGCAGCTCGATAACCCCAACACCGGTACCGCGCAATATCATCCGCCCATAGCCAAACAGGCGCCCAAAAACCGATTGTTCCATCTGGATTTCCTCGATTTTGTTGAGGCTCACCTCTTTGGTGGAGCGTGAAATGAGGCCGGTTTTGTAGACAAAACGATAGGTGGTGACGACAATTTCCGTGGTCCACAGATAGATTAGATGGCCCAGTAAAATCATCGAGCCGATGACCAGCGTAAACAGCCCTCCCCAATAGCCGAATTGCAATTCTTCAAAACTAAGCCCGAGAAGCCTTTGTTCGGCAATCATCGCCAGCAGCGGCAGCAGGCCGAGCAAAAACCAGAAGGTTGCCCCCACATGGAACGTCCAGTTGAAATGTGCCCGTTCGACAATGTTTTCATTGTCTGCCAAGGTTTGTGAAACGTAAGACATATATCCCCATCCGCAAATGTGCCACCCCAAAGCGTCGTGGCATTGTTCGACCCCACCCAACCTTTACCATAGATATAGGCGGCACGAAAACTTATTCCAGAGGGGATCGGGCCGGTTTGGGGGTTATTTGTTAAATTGCCCCATAATCAAGGGCTTAAGGGTTGGTTGAAACAATGGCAGGCCATTGCCAGCCTGGGGAACAAGCGCTAAGAGACCTGTCCTTTAAACTGTCAAACGCAATCGGGAAACGTCATGGCTAACCATCAATTCATCTATCACATGCAAGGGCTGTCAAAATCTTACGGCGCTAAAAAAATTCTCGACGATATTCATTTGCAATTTTTTCCGGATGCCAAAATCGGCATTGTCGGGGTCAATGGGGCCGGTAAATCAACCTTGCTCAAAATCATGGCGGGGATTGATAAGGAATTTAATGGCGAGGCCTGGATCGCTGACGGGGCCAGTGTCGGCTATTTGCCGCAGGAACCGCAACTCGATGAAAGCAAAACCGTGTTTGAAAATGCCTGTGAAGGGGTCGCGGACATCAAACAAAAAATTCAAGACTTCAATGAGGTCTCGATGCAGATGGCGGAAGATTATTCCGATGAATTGATGGAAAAAATGTCGGCCTTGCAAGAAGAAATAGATGCTGCGGATGGGTGGGATATTGATAGCAAGGTGGAAATGGCCATGGAGGCGTTGCGGTGTCCGCCGGGGGATTGGGGGGTTGAAAACCTGTCGGGTGGGGAAAAGCGCCGGGTGGCGTTGGCTCAATTGCTTTTGTCGAAGCCGGATTTGATGTTGCTCGACGAGCCGACCAACCATTTGGATGCGGAAAGCGTGGCATGGTTGGAAAACTATCTTCATACCTATCCGGGGGCGGTGATTTTAGTTACCCATGATCGCTATTTTCTTGATAATGTTACCGGCTGGATTCTCGAACTGGATCGGGCCAAAGGCATTCCCTATCAGGGCAATTATTCATCATGGCTGGAACAAAAGGCCAAACGGCTGGAACAGGAAAAGCGCGAAGAGCAATCCCACAAAAAATCTTTGGCCCGCGAGGTTGAATGGATCCGCTCTTCTCCGAAAGCCCGTCAGGCCAAATCAAAAGCGCGTATTCAATCCTATGAAGAACTGGTCAATCGTGCCGGTAAAGCGGAAATATCGCTGGCGCAAATTCAAATTCCACCGGGGCCGCGCTTGGGCGGTGTGGTTATCGAGGCGGAAAATTTGTGCAAAGGCTATGGCGACAAATTGCTCATGGAGAATGTCTCCTTCAAATTACCGCCGGGGGGGATTGTGGGGGTAATCGGGCCCAACGGTGCTGGTAAAACCACCTTGTTTAAAATGCTCACCGGCGCCGAGCAGCCCGATAGTGGCACCTTGCGGGTGGGGGAGACGGTCAAGATGGGCTATATTGATCAAACCCGCGAAGAGCTTACAGACAGTAATAATGTTTGGGAAGAAATTTCCGGTGGTCTTGATGTGGTGATGTTGGGCGAAAAACGGGAAGTAAATTCGCGGGCCTATGTGTCATGGTTCAATTTCAAAGGCGGCGATCAGCAAAAGAAAGTGGGCGATTTATCCGGGGGGGAGCGCAACCGCGTGCAATTGGCCAAGATGCTTAAAGAAGGGTCTAACCTGCTACTCCTCGATGAGCCGACCAATGATCTGGATGTGGATACGCTACGCGAGCTGGAATATGCGCTGGATGATTTTCCCGGCTGCGCGGTGATCATTTCGCACGATCGCTGGTTCCTTGATCGTATCGCCACCCATATTTTGGCTTTTGAGGGTGATTCCCATGTGGAATGGTTTGAGGGCAATTACGAAGACTATATTGAAGACAAGAAACGTCGCCTCGGCCCTGATGCGGATGTGCCTAAGCGGATTAAATATCGCAAGGCGACGCGTTAACCTTGTTGTCGCGGGCATGGACATAAGCTTTTGTAAAGTTTGGCCAATTGGGCTACAAGGCAAGATATGACCTTAGGCTTAGACCAAACCCTCAACATTCTTAGAGCGGCTGGCGAGGAATCGCGCTTGCGACTATTGGTGTTGTTGCGGGCCGGGGAATTGACGGTGAGCGAGCTGACGCAGGTTTTGGGGCAAAGTCAGCCACGGGTTTCACGCCATTTAAAAATTCTTTCCGATGCGGGACTGGTAGAGCGCTATCGGGAAGGGGCGTGGGTGTTTTACCGCCTCAATGATCGGGATACCCCTTGGCACCAGATTGCGGAACTGGTGGAAACCTTGTCCAATTCTGATGATCGCACATTGGTGCGCGATGGGGAGCGTCTGGGGCAGGTGCATATTGCCAGAGCCGAAACCGCCGCTGCCTATTTCGAAGATAATGCGGCGCAATGGGACGAATTGCGCAAACTCCATCTGCCGGAAAAAGATATTGAGCAAGCGATGCTGGAAATGGTCGGCGCGGAAAAAATACCCTTGTTCATTGATCTGGGTACAGGCACCGGGCGGATGCTCGAACTGTTTGCCGACAGATATGAAGAGGGGATTGGCTATGATCTTTCTCGGGAAATGTTGTCAATCGCCCGGGCGAATATAGAGCGAGCCGCATTGCCCATGGCGCGATTGCGCCAAGGTGATTTATTGTCACTGCCGGACGAATGGGGGCGGGCTGACTTTGTTTGTATGCATCAAGTATTGCATTTTCTCGGTGATCCGGGCAGCGCGGTGCGTGAAGCGGCGCGCTTGATAAAGGCCGGCGGGCGTTTGCTAATCGCGGACTTTGCCCCCCATGAGTTGGAATTTTTGCGCGAAGAACATGCCCATCGCCGGCTTGGGTTTTCGGATGAGGAAGTAAGCGGCTGGATGCGCGGGGCCGGGTTAAGGCTGGTAAAGAACCACACCTTGGCCCCGAACATTCGTTCTAAAGGCCGTCTGACAGTTAAGCTGTGGATGTGTGAAAAGGTCGACAAATCGCAAAAACAAAAAGCGCAACATAAAAAAACACAAAAGGCAGCGGGATAATTTTAGGGCGCTTTGCTCACCCAAGGTGGGCGGGTGAGGCCTTTATTGATATGGTTGTTGGGGGTGATGGATGAGCCTTTGGGATAGAATCCAGAAATTTTTGAGCGAAGCGCAAGAACGCACCCTCGGGGCGCTGATGGCGGTGCTGGAGGAGCGTCGCCGTAAGCGTGACGCTGCGGTTTTTTCGATTGCGCTGATCGCCTTGTCAGCAAAAATGGCCAAGGCGGATGGGGTGGTTACGGATGATGAGATCGCGGCTTTTCGCAATTTCTTTAACTATCCACCGGAACAGGAAGATAAGGTCTCGATGATTTTTCGTCTGGCCATGGAAGATGTGGCCGGTTTTGAACTTTATGCGAAACAGGTGGGTAAACTATTCAAAGAAGAGCCGGGCATATTGGAAGATGTGTTGGATTGTCTGTTTCACATCGCGCTGGCCGATGGCGAATTGCACCCGAATGAGCTGTCTTTATTGCGGGTGGCGGCCGATGCGTTTCACCTTAACCAGCGTCAATGGCGGCGTGTGATGGCGGCCCATGCAGGCCATGACAGTAATGATCCCTATATGATTTTGGGAATTTCTGCTGAGGCGAGCGATGGGGAATTGAAAAAGCGCTATTTGCAATTGGCCAAGGACCATCACCCAGATGCGCTGATGGCGCGGGGGGTGCCGGCCCAATTGGTGAAAATTGCAGAGGGGCGCATGGCAGCGATTAATAATGCCTATGAGGCAGCGCTTGCGGAGCGGGCCAAGGAGACTAGCAGCCTATAGGCGAGTTTATCTGACCTCTAGCGACCAGGGGGATATGAAAATTTTTGTAACAAAGGCGTTAACACTATGGCGCGAAGGCCCTTTTATAGCTACATTGGTTCTATGAGTAAGGATCCTACATCACAGAAGCAAAATTTGGGCAATGATGATTTGCCCAATCGCAGCGTGACTATTGTCGGGGCGAGCGCCCGTAAGCTATCGGCTGCGGCGTTGCAGGCTGGGACTTATGGTGTGGTGGTAAGAGCGCTTTCTTTTGCGGTTGATATGGTGTTGATCTTGTCGGTTCTGTTGGTGACATTGGCGACAATCTTGTTTTTCACTCTGATTACGCCGCTGGTGATGTTGTTTTCGCTGTTGATTAAAAAATCGCCGGACCATACCGGTTGGAAGGCAGCCGAAGCAGGCTAAGCCTCAATCCTTATGCCCTTTTCCATACGACGCGATCTTCTTGAAATTTGCCGCCATTCCCCCAATAGTCGAAAAGCGGTTTTGCTCTATGGGCTTTATATGCTGGGGGGGAGCGTGGTTTGGGAATTCGCCCATATGCCGCTTTATACCGTCTGGTATGAGGGTTCGGTGGGGCAGATTATATCTTATGGATTACATTGCTCCCTTGGTGATGTGATTATCGCTCTGTCGAGCCTGATTGTGGCGATGTTGGTTACGGGCCAGCGTTGCTCATGGCTATCGACTCCGAAGGCTTTTCGGCAAACCAGTGCTTTGGCGATTGTGCTGGGGGTGATCTACACAATTTTTAGTGAATATCTGAATGTGGAAATCAGGCAGTCTTGGGCCTACGCCCCATCAATGCCGAGGCTTCCATGGCTTGGCACCGGCCTATCGCCCATCGCCCAATGGCTGGTTTTGCCTAGTCTTGGGTTTTGGTGGCTGGGTGCTAAATTTCGCCCTTATAAGGGGGCGTGAGTTTTGAAAAAAGGGATCAGCCATTGGCGAAATCCATGTCGTCGGCGCCTAAATCCCGGTGTTGCCGCTCCAGTTGCAGGGTCGAGAAGTAGAATCCGTAACTTTCTTTCAGCAAATCTTCAGCGCTGCGTAAAATGCGCTCGGCTTCATTGAAATCTTCGATCTGGATATGGGCGGAAAAAATATTTTGATTGGAGGTGAGCACCCAAGCATGGAGGTGGCGAACCGAGATCACGCCGGGTATATCTTCCAAGGCTTGTTTGATGGCGGGCATGTCAACGCCAGGGGGTACTGCCTGCATGAAAATATCCATGGCGTCTTTGATGATTTTATAAGAGGCCCAAAACAGCACCAATCCGAATGTCATGCCGAGAATGGCGTCAATATCGGTATAGCCGGTCAACCAAATAATCACCGCTGCGACAATGATCAGGATGGAGCCGACAAAGGTCTGCATAATATGCCAGAACGCCCCTTGCATATTGATATTGTTTTTCTGGCTTTGATAAATCAGTTTGAAAGAAATGATTTCGGTGATGAGGCCCCCAAGAGCGGCAAGCAACATGATCCCCGTGGGCAATTCAAATTCTTTTCCCAGCCGCATATAGCCCATATACATGACATAGCCTGCCATTAAGAACAGGAACACGCCATTGAGCAGGGCGCCGACAATTTCAGCCCGCTTGAACCCATAGGTGGCGGTTTCATGGGCGCGCCGTGCGGCCACCTTATTGGCGATAAAGGCAATCAAGATTCCACCGACGGCGGAAAAAGTATGAAAGGCATCGGAGATAACGGCTACCGATTGTGAATAAAAGCCCAATCCCAGCTCGATGATGAAATAGATACCGGTTAGCCAGCCGGTAATGGTGAGGATGCGAGCATCGGCTTGGATGCCATGAAAGCTGCCGCCTTCATGGCCATCGGTTCTTTTATTGTCAGCGGTGCTGTTTGGTCGCGGATGGTTTTGATGGTCGGTCATAGGATATCTCCTGAGTGGGAGAGCCTCTTTGGGCTATGAATAGGGGGCCATGGATGTGACAGGCAGCGGCTCTCAGGTAATCTTGTGAACAAGACATATACCCCTAGGGGGTATATGTCAAGCAAGCCAGCAAGGATTTGAATAGTTCAGCTTCTTTCCTTCGGAGGGCTTTGGAGCGTGCTCCAATCATGTTAGGCAGGGATTTTTTTGAAGAAAGGGTTGGCTTTTGCCTTTGCGTTATCTACTGGCTTTTTTGGCCATGTGTCTGGTTTGGGGAAACCATTTTGTGGTGCTGAAGCTGACCTTGGGGGAGGCCACGCCGCCGATTTTCTACGCGGCTATTCGCATGAGCGTATTGGCGCTGATATTGTCGCCGCTCTTGCGTCTTCATAAAGGGCAGATGCGCTATATCATTCCTGCAGGGGTTTGTCTCGGCGGGTTGAACTATGCCTTTATGTTTTCGGCCATTCCGAAAACCAATGCGTCGATTGTTGCGATTGTGCTTGAATCCTATGTACCCATCG
>JALWRV010000355.1 GCA_027080545.1 Parvularculaceae bacterium | reverse complement strand
TCATTGATGCCCCGTCCGGTAACGAGTGGCAATGCTATGTTGGGGGGAAGACGATAGCGGTTGGCTTGTATTTTTTCATGCACCCGCAAAATCGCATCATCTGCATCAGTGCCGACGTCAAACCGCGCCGTCACCAGCGCCCCATCGTCGCGGCTCATGGAATAGACATGCTCCACATCAGGAATGGCTTTAATGATTTCCTCTAGCGGCTTGGTTACCTGTTCGACCACATCAGCCGATTGCAGGCCCGGTGCATTGATAGAAATATCCACCAGCGGCACTGAAATTTGCGGTTCTTCTTCCCGGGCAATGGTCAAAAGCGCAATCAGCCCCACCGCCAGAGCCGTTAATAGAAATAGCGGCGTCAAAGGCGAACGAATGGTTGCCCGGGTAATCGCACCCGAAGGATCTGCTTTTGTCATCACTCCACCTCTTCGATGAGATCACCGGCGCGCAGGCCTGACAAAATTTCATATTGTTGGTCATCATCCAAAAGGGGGGCGGCGATCGCCACCGGCGCATCGACAAAACGATCCCCCACCTTTACCCGCACGAAATCAATTCCATACCGGGTTACCACATAGTTTTTGGGAATGAGGATAGCGCGTCGCTCCCCCACCGGGGCCAACACATCAACACGCTCTCCCACCAGCGCATTTAAACCGCCTTCAACTGTGGCATCGGCAATCACCGCCCCATCGCGCAACTCAGGATAGATTTTTATAATCGTGGCGCTTTTGACCACATTATCACGAGACGGCAGGCGCAAGCTGACCGTTTCACCTTCTTTTATTTGCGCTGCGTGACGTTCTGGCAGGGCCATACGCACCAACCCGTCAAGCGTGGCAAAGCGGGCAATAATTTCACCGGGCGAGACCACTGATCCTTCGACCACATTCACCTTTGTGACACGCGCATCGGCGGGCGCGATAATACGCCCCTCATTTTGCCGAGCCACTAAAGCCCTTCTTTCTGAAATCGCCGCCGCGAGATTGCGCTTTAAGACGTCGAGACTGGTGCGCTGTTCGTCCAACTTGGCCCGGGGGAAAAACCCTTCGGCAAAGAGGGCTTCGTTGCGCTGCAAATCCTGTTCGGCCTGATTGATGCGCGCATTTAATCCATCAATACGCGATTTCAGGGCGGATATTTGCGGGCCCAGCGTATCGTCCGCGATAATCGCCACGACATCGCCAGCCTTGACCAAATCACCTTCATCAATGGCAAGTTTGGTCACCACCCCTTGCAGACGCGCCCGGGCGGTTGCCGTATCTGCTGCCTCGATCCGCGAGACAACCGGTCGATAGTCAATGATCACCTGTTCGCGCACTTCCAATGGCGCTGCACGGGCGATAGAAAAAGACAGGCTTGCCGTCAGCAAAAGAGCGACCATAGCCGCACGGTGGGCGATAGGGCTTATGAGGGTCATATTTCTCGTTCCTGCTTCAGGGGGTTAGAGGCATTCTTTTCGAATAGCAGCGCGGAGGATCCGCCCGGCTCGGAAGAACCATATAACCCGTTGTTTTTCATGTGTTTATTTTCAACGTATCATTTTTTTAAACTTTATACTTGCGTATTTGCGCATTATATAACATATTAAATTACAAATGGCCACCCCCTATCCGCATTTTATTGGTTGAAGCGGGCGGGGGTTACCGGCTCAATGGGCACATCACCACTTCTGGGCCTCGTTTTGACACGGCCTGTGTGCGAAGGCCCGGCGTGGTAGCTGGCAAATTAAAAAATAGGGAGTTATTGGAGATGGCACATATCGTTGTTTTAGGCGCTGGTTTGGGGGGCGTGGTCGCCGCTTACGAAATTCGTGAAAAAGTCCGCAGCAAAGACAAGGTTACAATCATCAATGAAACGGATTTCTATCAATTCGTTCCGTCCAATCCGTGGGTTCTTGTGGGGTGGCGTGAGCGCAAGGCCATTTTGGTTGATCTCGCCAAGCCGATGGAGAAACGTCAAATTAATTTTGTTGTGGGCAAAGCTTCGCGGGTCGAACCAGAGAAAAAAGAAGTGCGTATGGATGACGGTTCGAGCGTTGCCTATGATTATCTGGTTATCGCCACGGGCCCCGAACTAAACTTTAAAGACATTGAAGGGCTGGGGCCCATTGACGGCCATACCCAGTCGGTTTGTCATATTGATCATGCGGTTTCCGGCTATGAGGCCTTTGAAGCATTTTGTAAAAATCCCGGCCCGGTTATCGTAGGCGCGGTGCAGGGGGCCTCTTGCTTTGGGCCGGCCTATGAAACCGCCATGATTATCGAAACAGAACTGCGCAAACGTAAAATTCGCGACAAAGTGCCCATGACCTTTGTCACCTCCGAACCCTATATTGGCCATCTCGGCCTTGACGGGGTTGGCGACACCAAGGGCGTGCTGGAAAGCGAAATGCGCGACCGTCACATTAAATGGATTACCAATGCCAAAGTGACCAAGGTCGAAGCGGGAAAAATGTTTGTGGACGAAATGGCGGAAGATGGTTCGGTTAAGAAAAGCCATGAATTGCCATTTGACTTTTCCATGATGCTACCTTCTTTCTTGGGGGTTGAGGCCGTGCGTGATATCGATGGCCTGGTTAACCCCAAAGGATTTATCATTGTCGATAAACATCAGCGCAATCCCAAATATCCAGAAATTTTTGGTATCGGTGTTTGCATCGCCATTCCCCCCGTGGGCAACTCGCCCGTGCCGGTAGGGGTGCCGAAAACCGGCTTCATGATTGAATCCATGGTCACCGCCACCGCTGAAAATATAGCTCAATTGGTACGTGGGCAGGAGCCTGCAAATGAGGCGACATGGAATGCGGTTTGTCTGGCGGATTTCGGCGATGGTGGCGTTGCCTTTATCGCGCAACCCCAGATCCCCCCCCGTAATGTCAATTGGGCCTCGGAAGGCAAATGGGTACATTTAGCAAAAGTCGCTTTTGAGAAATTTTTTCTCAACAAAATTAAAGCTGGGAAATCTGGCAATTTCTTTGAAAACACAGCGTTGCAAATTATGAAAACGCAAAAACTGAAAAAATAAACCATGACCAAAGCAGGTTCTTATAAAATAGTTTGTCATCAGTGTGGCGCGCTTAATCGCGCGCCCATGGGCAAGCCTTTATCTGCAGGCAAGTGTGGAAAATGTGGCGCCACACTTGCCACCCCAGAACCTGTCGATATCAACGACACCCTGTTTGGAAAATTACGCAGGCAAGACGAGGGGGCCTTTGTGCTTGATATCTGGGCCCCTTGGTGTGGTCCGTGCCGCATGATGGCACCAGCCTATCACGAGGCCGCCGCACATTTTATCGATCAGACGAGGCTGTTTAAACTTAACGCCGATGAAAACAAGCAAGCCGTCGACGCCCTTAATATACGCGGCATTCCCACGCTTATTGCCTATA
>JALWRV010000354.1 GCA_027080545.1 Parvularculaceae bacterium | reverse complement strand
CGACCAGCCCGTGCGCGTTGGCGTGTTTGAAGATATGCAAGAATAGTCTGCACACAAAATTTGCATCCACCCTCTCAAAGGGTTACACCCCGAGCAAAGCCGGTTCCGGGCGAGAAGGCCTCGCCCCGGATCGGCTCTGTAATTCATTCTATTTAGGAGACATTCCATGGCCCGCAAAAAAATTGCCCTTATCGGTGCTGGTATGATTGGCGGAACCCTCGCCCATCTCGCCGCCCAAAAAGAACTCGGTGACGTCGTCCTGTTCGACATTATGCAAGGCATCCCTGAAGGCAAGGCGCTGGACCTTGCGCAATCCTCTCCCATTGACGGCTATGATTGCGCTCTAAAAGGCACGCAAAAATATCGCGACATTAAAGGCGCCGATGTCTGCATCGTTACCGCAGGTGTGCCGCGCAAACCGGGGATGAGCCGCGACGATCTGATAGAAATAAATCTGAAAGTTATGAAAGCTGTCGGCGAAGGTATCAAGAAATATGCCCCTAAAGCCTTTGTCATCTGCATCACCAACCCTCTTGATGCCATGGTTTGGGCCTTACAAAAATTCTCCGGCCTGCCCCATAATATGGTGGTCGGCATGGCGGGCATTCTCGATTCATCCCGCTTCCGCCTGTTTTTGGCAGAAGAATTTAATGTTTCTGTCAATAGTGTTACCGCTTTCGTCTTGGGTGGCCATGGCGATACGATGGTGCCATTGGTGCGCTACTCGACAGTTGCCGGTGTGCCCCTGCCCGACCTCATCAAAATGGGCTGGACCACCAAAGAAAATATTGATGCAATTGTAAAACGCACCGCTTCCGGGGGCGGTGAAATTGTTGGTCTTTTGAAAACCGGCTCCGCCTATTATGCCCCGGCCGCTTCTGCCATTCAAATGGCGGAATCCTATTTGAAAGACAAAAAACTGGTTGTTCCGTGTGCTGCCTATTTGCGCGGTGAATATGGTGTAAAAAATGCCTATGCCGGTGTCCCTGTGGTTTTAGGGGCCAAGGGGGCCGAGCGCGTCATGGAAGTAAAATTCACCAAACCAGAACAACGCAAATTCGACAAATCCATTGCTGCGGTGAAAGAGCTGATTGCCACCTGCAAAAAACTCGACCCAACCTTAAAATAAAACCGCTTCGCTCTTCCATAAAACCAGCCCCCTTCTCAAGAGGGCTGGTTTTTGATCGCCTTTTTTGCGCAATCGGCCTATGTAAACCCATCACCCCTTTGGCTATAGGAGGAGCGGGCAATTTTGCGCATACTATATTCCCACCGCACCCAATCCTCTGACGGGCAATTCGTCCATATTCGCGCCCTCACCGAAGCCCTCACCGATCTGGGCCATGAGGTGCTTATATGCGGCCCCAACGCTATCCAGCATCCGGCTGACCTCGCCGAGACACAACTCGACGCCCATAAGCGCGCCAAAAGCGGGGTCATGGACCACATACCCCAACCGCTTTATGAGCTGGCTGAATATGCCTATTCCGCCCCCGCTTGGCTGCGTTTGCAAAAAGCAGCCCGCAAATTCAAACCCGATATTCTCTATGAACGGGCTAATCTTTTTTATAATGCGGGCCGTTGGCTAAAGGGGCGCGTGGGCCTTCCCTTATTGTTGGAGGTAAACGCTCCCTTGGCTGAAGAGCGCACGACCCATGGGGGGCTCTCTTTGCAAAAACTCGCTCAAACCCAAGAAAAAAATCTCTGGCTGAGCGCCGATCATCTGTTGCCGGTTTCCTCGCCCTTGGCAAACCGTCTCCAACAAGCAGGGGTGCCACAAGATAAAATCACCATCATCCCCAACGGGGTGAGCAAAGCCCAACTCAAACCCGGCAATGGTCGCGCTGTTCGCGCCCGTTACGGGCTAGAGGGGGCCTTCATCATCGGCTTTACCGGCTTTGTGCGCGACTGGCATGGGGCCGAGATGGCCCTCGCATGGCTCGCAACCCCAGCCGGTCAAAACGCCCATTTTCTCTTGGTCGGCGATGGCCCAGCAACGCAAAAATTGCGTCAACAAGCCCGGCAATTAAAAGTCGATGCGCGGTTTCATATCACCGGCATCATCCAGCGCGAGGCTCTAAACGATCACATCGCCGCTTTTGATGTGGCTCTGCAACCGCGTGTGACGCCTTACGCTTCACCCTTAAAACTATTTGATTATATGGCACAATCAAAACCGATCCTCGCCCCTGACCAAGCCAATATAAGGGACATCCTCACCCAAAATAAAAACGCTCTTTTGTTTAAACCCGATAGCCAAGAAGATTTTTTCCACCAGCTCAACAAATGCGTCCAAGATAAAATTTCTGCCCAACAATTAGGCCAGCAAGCCCGCCACACCCTTGAGGAAAACAATTATACTTGGTCTGCCAATGCCGAGCGCGTATGCGAGATTGCCGCACGCCTCTGCGCCCATCACCAAAAGAGCAAACATGACTGAACGCGTCAACATCCCAACCCTTGAAACCGACCGTTTGATTTTACGCGCCTATCGCCCAAGCGATTTCGATGCCTTGGCTGAAATGCTCGCCGACCCCCAAGCCATGCGTTTTCTTTTCGGCCCCAGAAGCCGCCACGAAGCCTGGCGCACCATGAGCGGCATGGCCGGACAATGGGTATTGAACGGGTATGGCTTTTTCGCCGTGGAAGAAAAAGCCAGTGGCCAATTTGTAGGCCATGCGGGACCAAACCACCCGCAAGGCTGGCCCGGCCTCGAATTAGGCTGGTCCTTGGCCCGCCAATATTGGGGTAAAGGCTATGCCACCGAAGCGGCCATCGCGGCGGGCAGTTGGATTTTTACCCTTAAACCAGACCTGCCGCGCCTAATCAGCATGATAGATGCCCGCAATCTAGCCTCACAAAAGGTCGCCAAACGGCTGGGGCAAACCCATAATGGCGAGCAGTTCGACCATTGGACGGCGGGACCGGAAGATATTTGGGCGATTTCCCGCGCCGACTGGTTCGCCCGCCATGGCTAAATTCCGGCTTTGACCAAGCCCCGCCGGAGGGCTAGCTTAGCGCCAAAACGCCCCTAGCCTTGCGCCAAAATCCTATGGAGATATCATGCTTGCCCTCTCTTTTTCCCGCACCCGCTCCCGGGTAGCAATCCTCGCCTTTGCTTTCGCCCTTGCCCCCTTTCTCACCCTTTTGACCTTGCCTCTCTCCGCAGGGGCGCAAGAGACGGCCCGCTTTGACCCCAAGCTGGTCAAGCAAGCAAATACGCTGATGGATTTAGGGCTTGAGGACGAAATAGCCTATGAGATCATAGAAAGCCTAACCACGGAGGTCGGCCCACGCTTGGCCGGCAGCGACGCCGAGGCCAGAGCCCGCGACTGGGCGGTGGCCAAACTTAAAAAAATGGGTTTCAAAAATGTGCATGTAGAACCGTTCGAGGTCACCCTTTGGC
>JALWRV010000353.1:8175-13180 GCA_027080545.1 Parvularculaceae bacterium | reverse complement strand
CGCGGCCATTATGTTCTATCTCGGCACCGGGCCGGTGCGGGGCTTTGCGCTGACCTTGGGGGTTGGGGTGATGACATCTGTTTTTACCGCCTATGTGGTGTCGCGGGTTTTCGTTGGTGGCTATATTTTGGCCAAACGCCCAAAGAGCCTGACATTTTAATCGGCGGATGAGGAAATAATCATGGGTTTGAAATTAGTTCCAGACGATACACATATCGCCTTTTCAAAATATCGTTTTTTTGCATTTGCTTTGTCCGGCTTTTTGATGGTGGCGTCTGTTTTTCTGTTCGTCACCAGGGGCTTGAATTATGGTATTGATTTTCGTGGTGGGGTGACGGTCGAAATTGGTCCGCCGGAAGGCACCAATTTCACCACCGATGATATCGCTATTGCGCGATCAACCGCCGAAGATTTGGCTCTGGGTAATGTGAAGGTTCAGGAAATTGGTGGTGTTGGTGAGGAAAAAGGCATTGTCATTTTTGTTGAAGAGCAACCCGTCGAGGTAACCCCAGGCGAAAGTGAAGCCGAGGCGACCAAAGTAGCGGAGCGGATGCAACAGGAAACCGCCGCTAAGGTTCAAAATGCCTTAAAAATGGCGCTTGGGGAGATTTCTATCCGGCGGGTTGATGTGGTGGGGCCAACGGTTTCCGGGGAACTGGTTTCCAAGGGTGTGCAAGCGGTGGTGATCGCCGTGTTTTTGATGCTGCTCTATATTTGGTTCCGGTTTGAATGGCAGTTCTCTCTTGGGGCTATTTTGGCACTGGTGCACGATGTGACCTTAACCATCGGCCTGTTCGCCTTGCTGCAGCTTGAATTCACCCTCGCTATTATTGCCGCTCTTCTCACCATTGTCGGCTATTCCATGAATGATACGGTGGTGGTGTTTGACCGGGTGCGAGAATATTTGCGTAAGTTTAAAAAGAAAGAATTGGAACAGTTGGTGGATGAATCCATCAATTCAACCTTGTCGCGTACTTTGATGACCTCTTTGACGACCTTGTTGGCCTTGTTTGCCTTGTTCTTTCTCGGAGGGTCAGCTTTGCGCGGCTTCACAGCGGCGATGATATGGGGGATCTTTGTTGGTACCTATTCATCCATCTTTGTAGCGTCACCTCTATTGCTGATAACAGGTGTCAAGCGCGACTGGTCCGATCAGGCCAAAGACGATAAGGCGTTGACCACGACAAATTAGTTTAAGGAGCGACTGGAGTTGACATGGCGCCAGCCGCCCCACAAACAATTATCGAGCCGCCGGAAAACGCGATTTATGCACGGCTCAAACAGGCGCGGCTGGAGCGTTATTTTTCTCTTTTATTTGCTGAAAAAAAACGACGCCTGCCGCTGATGGCGGTGGCGGCGCTGGAATGTGCTCTTGACCAGATCAGCCAGCAGGTCAGCGAGCCATTATTGGGCGCGATAAGGCTGCAATTTTGGCAAGAGGGGTTGCAGACAATAAGGGCCGGTAAGCCAGCGGACGGCTCGCCCTTATTGCAGGCCATTGGGGCGGTTTTGGCTCAATCGGAAAGCACGACTTATGAGAAATGCCTTGATGATGTTTTTGCTACCTATCGGGGGTGGGCATTTGTTTCGGTGGCTTCGTTTGATGAGGCCTATGCTCAATCATGCCATTTGCATGAGGCCATGTCCGCTTTGTTTCTTCAGGTGATGGGCGAAGAAAGACCAGATCGGAACAATTTTGAAGCGTTGGTGCAATCGCGCGTATTGCTCAGCCTGTTGCGGGAAAATTTACAGCCACCAAAAACCGGGCTGGCGGCACAATGGACCCTCTCTCCAGCAGAGGTGGCAAATCTATGCGCTCATATAGAGAGGCAATGGGACCGGTTAAAATCTGTTTTGCAGGCAGCCCCCGTTCGGTGGATGCCCTTGATGGCGGATCTATCGCATATGTCCCCTTGGCGAAAACGCGCTGTGGCCCTTGCTGATTTTGAGCTGGGTCGCCCTAAGCCGTCATTGATGACGGGCAGCCCAAAGTCGTCATTGATGATTAGTCCGACGCGTGTTTTTTGGAGCGTACTCAGGGGCCGGCTTTAGTTTTGCGCGTTGGTCCCTTTTTGTTGGCTCCCTTGTTAGCGTTGCTGTGTTGGCGTAGCTGGCGCTCTTTGTCACTGGGAAAGTTGAGTAGGGTGGCGCTGCCTTGTTTGGCGGTGGGGCAAAGGGTTGCGAGACAACAGGTTTTACATTCCGGGCGGCCTTGATGACATAAAGCCCGCCCCAACCGTGATAGGCCGAAATATAGGCTGCGGGTTTCGCGGGCCCGCCATTTGGCGGGCATGATTTCGACAATGAGGCGATCCAACGCGGAGCGTGGGGCGGAAGGGGACACCAGGCGCAGGCGGCGCAACACGCGGGCGCTATCATCATCGACCATCAAAATGGTTTTGTGCAGCGAGCTGAAATTAAGGGTTGCCGCCACCGATAGGCTGGATACGCCGGGCAGGGCTTCCAGCCATTGGCGTGCGGCCTCGACGGAATAGTCAGCGAGAAAGTCGAGATCCAGCAACCCATGATGTTTTTCGATGGCGCGGAGGATTTGCGGCAGGATGGTCGCTTTTCGGGCGAAATCAGCGACCCCCCGTAAGGTCGGGATCAAGGCATCCGGCGACGCGTCGCGAATGTCAGACCAGCGGGGAAAGACCTGCCGCAAATGGTGAAACCGCGCCAGCGCTACAGCACCGGGGGTTTTTTCTCCCACCACAGAGAAAATCAATTGTTCCAGCGGATCGTCATGGCGTTGGCGCTTGGCCCCATAGACCGCGGTTAGGCGGGTCAGGATTTCCGGAAGGCGCTTATTGGACGCAAAATGGAACAGGGTCTGCATGAAAGCACGAAAGAACAAATAAAGAACATTGTCAAGGGATATTTTTATGGGGGGCCTATTTGTCGAGTTTTCATATGACCTTTCCTTTTGCGACTATGGGGACGATACAATTTATCTGCTACCGCCCTTATATGGCCAGATTTTCCGCCAGCATCAGCGCGTGACCATCGCAATCATAAAAACTGGCCAGCTTGACCATGCCTTCATGGGTGATGGTCTCGCCATCAAAGCGTACACCCTTGTCTTCCAGTGTTTTGCGAGCGGCAGCGATATCACTGACCCCGAACACCGGCACGCAGCCCCCGGCTTTCGTCTCCATATTTTCTGCAAAACCAATGCTAACCCCCGGCACCGGCGTCGACATTTCTGTCCAGCCAATTTCGGCAACATCATAAAGCTGGGTGCAGCCAAGATGTTCTGCATACCATGCCACTGATTTGAGGCGGTCTTTCACGCCAAAGGACAGGGTCATGGTTTTATCAAAATCAATGGCGCTCATAGATATTTCCTTCATATATTTGTTTGAATTGTTCGAAAAGTATAGTAACTATATTTTATGTCAATGGCGAAAATCATAAAACTGTGCGAACGACGCTGGGCGTTGGTGGCGTTATGCGCTTTGGCCGAGGGCGCACCACAACGGGCTTATCCTTTGGCGCAATATTTGGGGGTCGGGCGCGCCGGGGTGCATGAGGCCTTGCAACATTTGCTGGCGCTTGGGCTTTTGCAAAAGGCGCGTGGCCATGGGCACCCCCTGCGTCCGGAATTTGCTTTGACCAGTGCCGGATATAAAATGGCAGAGATGGCCGCGCCCTATGCGCGCGGTGTGTTTGAGTTACCAGTGCTTGGCGGCAGACCTTTGGGCAAATGGGGTGTGCCAATTTTAATCAGTGCCCGAAAACCAATAGGCTTTAGTGATCTGGGGCGACAGTTGGAACGTGTGACAGACAGGGCGCTATCGCTGTCCTTGCGCGAGCTGGAGGATAAACAATTTTTATCCTATAAGGTAGATCAGGCCACGCGCCCGGTAAGTGGGCTCTATCAGGCAACCAAGACAGGCTTGCGATTGGTGGATGGGTTTTTGAACTAGGTGGGGGGATGCGTCGGCAATTCATTCCCGCTCTTTCAACGCATCCAATTGCCGCCGGTGGCGTTTGGTTGGGCGGCCTGTGCCTTGTTCTCTTGCAAAGGCTGGCGTGGGCTTTGTCTCCCGGGGCGGCAAGGGCGGCGACAGATCTTCATAGAGGGTTTGCGCTTCACTGGCGGGACCGCGTCTTTTTGCCAGACAAATAATGCGAATGACTTTGGTATGGGGCCCTTTGGCAAAGGTTAAAATATCATCGGGCAGCACGGCGAAGGCCGGTTTGGTGATGCGGGTGACGGTTTTGCCCCTTGTGAGGCGCAGGCCTGATTGGCTGATGGCTTTGCTGGCGAGAGAGCGCGATTTATAAAATCTTGCGCACCATAGCCATTTGTCGAGGCGTTGGGGAGTGTTGCCTGTCTCGCTCAAGCCGCCCATCAATCCTTTTCTTTTAATCCGGCCAGCACCGCAAAGGGCGAATCGGGATCAATCTGTTTACCTTTTTTGTGGGTTGGTCCGGCGGTATAGGTGCGCATGGCTTGTTTGCCATGGGGCGCACCTTTGCGCTGGCCGGGCTTGCCTTTTTTGTTAAAAGGTTTTTTGCCCTTGGCATGTTGACCATCGGCAGGTTTGCGGGGGGACTTATGGCGGGGCTTCGCAAAGCGCGGGGCCATGCGCCACAGGGTCAACTCAATTTTTTCTTCTTGTTGTTTTTCAGCCTGTTCGGAAGCGGTTTTTGGTGCAGCTTCTGTCGTAGATTCTGTTTCAGCCTCTGTCTTTTCTTTGCGGCCATTGGTCGCGTCTATGGGGGCAGGGCTTGGTGCTTCATCACCGGCTTGCTCTTTTACATTGGCTTGTAGTGCCTTCTCAGTGGCGGCATTGTCTTTTGCCATATCGGCGGCGATATTTTCTGCAGCCTTTTTGGTCAAAGGTTCCGGCTTGGTTTGGGCTTGTTTGTCGGCCTGTTCTTGTGCTTTGCGGGACAATCGTTTGGCTATTTCTGCGGCATCAAGGGTCACCATATTTTTGCGCAAATTGAGCGATTTCAAAATGCTTTCAAATTCTTCGCCAGAGCAGCCCACCAG
>JALWRV010000353.1:0-8165 GCA_027080545.1 Parvularculaceae bacterium | reverse complement strand
GGCCTCAAATCCTTCTCGGTGTGGGCTGTCTTGTCGAGCTTTGCGAATAAGTTCCGCAAGGCGCTCAAGCATATCAATGCGCACCGCGCGTGTGCCGGACGGGCGATAGCCGGAAGCATAATAAAACGCATGGGGGTATTCATCCTTGAGGGGAAAGGAGGTGAGCCCCGGCTTGGGTTGCTCAAAATCGCTCAAGGGTTTGGCATGCCACAGGGCCCATAACTGGGTCAGCATTTTGGCGTTGGCGGGTTTTAACAAGGCCGGTATGTGGATTGTGTATTCGCCAAACCGTACCCCCAGCTTGCGCAGCTTGCCGCGCTCGGTTTGGTCCAGCGCTTTTACCTCTTCGCTTATCAGTCCGCGTGAGCAAGCGCCAAAATTTTCTACCAGACGAAAGCCGATGGCGCGTCCTTGCGGGCTTAATGTGTTGGCTTTGTCATCGCTTGGTTGGTTGACGGCTTCGTTCAGGGCCAAGAGTGGCGCTAACCACAACACCATTTTGTTTTTGAGCCATTGGTGCAAATGGTTTTCCACTTTGGCGATAGCATGGGTTGGTAGGCTGTCTGTGATGGTCAGGCGCAAAAGAGGGGTGAACGGGGTGGCCCCTTTAACCAGACGGGCAATCTCGCCCTGTTGCCACCAGATGGAGCCATCATCCTCGAGACGCAAATCCTGTTCGTCGCAATGGGCAAGCCGCGCGGCGCGATTGGCCAGCTCCGGCTTTAGGGCCTGCATTGCCGCATAGCGCACGGTCTTTTGGTGCGGTCCCTGCACGGTGGGATCAAGTATAAACTGAAACCCTTGCAAGCGTCCGACAAATTCGCCTTCCACAATCACTTCTCCGTCTGGTGTGACACCACCCAATAGTGGTGCATCATCTTTTAACCGTTTAATCAAAAAGGAAGAACGCCTGTCGATAAAACGTTGCATCAATAATGTATGTAACCGGTCCGAGAGTCTATCTTCTATCGCCCGCGCGCGCTCCTGCCAAGTGGGGGCATTATCAATCCAGCCCCGTCGATGGGATAGATAGGTCCAAGTGCGAATATGGGCGATGCGCTGGGAGATCATATCAACATCGCCGTCGAGCCGATCAAGCCGCTCTATTTGCGGGGTTAACCAGCTTTGCGAGACACGCCCGCGATCAATCAGCTGGGTAAAAATATCGCCGAGCAATTCCACATGCTGCTCTAGCGATATTTTGCGAAAATCCGGTATTTGGCAGACATCCCATAATAGTTTTAATCCGGCTTTGCCCTGTGCGCGCTGTTTTATGTCTGCGCGTTTGGCTAATTGACGCAAGGCTAACTCATCTTCATCAAGAGGCGCGCGCACCAGAGCGGGCAGGGGTGCGCGTTTTTCCAATGACAAAAACAGGGTGGATAGGTTGGAGAAATCCAGCTTGGCGGCACGCCATTGCAGTGCCCGCACCGGATCAAATTGATGATTTTCAATAGCCTCGACAATATCTTCTTCGAGGGCTTGGCACGCGCCGGTAACACCAAAACTGCCATCTTTGATATGGCGTCCGGCGCGCCCGCCAATTTGCGCCAGCTCGTCGGCGCGCAAAAAACGCGCCCGTCGGCCATCATATTTGCGGGTGGCAGCAAAGGCGATATGGTTGATATCCATGTTGAGCCCCATGCCAATGGCATCAGTGGCGACCAGATAATCCACTTCGCCAGATTGGTAGAGGGCGGCTTGGGCGTTGCGGGTGCGGGGGCTGAGCCCGCCCATGATAATCGCCGCACCGCCCCGTTGGCGGCGAATATGTTCGGCGATTTCGTAAACGGCTTCAGCGGAAAAGGCGACAATAGCGGTGCGCCGTGGCAGGCGTGAAATTTTGATGGGACCGGCATAGGTGAGGGCGGAAAAACGTTCTCGGCCTATAAAACCGATATCGGGAAACAATTTCTTCAACACCGAGGCCATGGTTGCGGCGCCCAAAAACAAAGTTTCATGGGTGCCTCTGGCGTGGAGCAGACGTTCGGTAAAAACCCGACCGCGCTCGGGGTCAGCGGCAAGCTGGACCTCATCAATGGCCATGAAAGAGACCGTGCGCTCTAAGGGCATGGCTTCGACTGTGCAGATAAAATAGCGAGCGGCGGGGGGGATGATTTTTTCCTCCCCCGTGATCAGTGCCACGGCTCGTGCGCCTTTCACGGCAACGAATTTGTCAAACACTTCGCGGGCTAAAAGTCGCAAGGGCAAGCCGATCATGCCCGTCTCATGAGCGGCCATGCGCTCAAGAGCATAGTGGGTTTTACCGGTATTGGTTGGGCCCAATACGGCCGTAACCGGTTTGAGATAGAGTGAAGCGTCAGCCATGGGGGAGTATAACCAATAGGGAGAATATTCACACTAGCGTTAGTTATGCCCGGGTCAATTGCGTTTTTGCGGTGTACCCTTTAGCGTCGCCTGAGCAAAAGAGGAATGATTTATGGCTAATGATCTTATTTTATATACAAACCCCATGTCGCGCGGGCGTATGGTACGTTGGATGTTGGAGGAAATTGGCACCCCTTATGAAACCGAATTGCTTGATTATGGCACCAGCATGAAGGCCCCGGCCTATTTGGCGGTCAATCCCATGGGCAAAGTGCCGGCGCTAAAGCATGGGGATCAAATCATTACCGAAACACCGGCGATCATTGCCTATTTGGCGGAAGCCTTTCCCGAAGCGGGTTTGGCCCCGAAGCCGCAAGAGCGGGCGGATTATTACCGCTGGATGTTTTATGCGGCGGGACCAGTGGAAGCGGCCTTGGCCAATCATGGGCTGGGGGTTGAGGTGCCGGAAGATAAGCGCGGCATGGTTGGTTATGGTTCACGCGAACAAATGCTCGATGTGTTGGCAGCGGCGGTCTCGCGCCATGATTATATTACCGGCGATCGCTTTACGGCGGCTGATGTCTATGTGGGATCAGAAATCGGTTTTGGGTTGCAATTTGGCTCCATGGATAAGCGCCCGGAATTTACCGCCTATTATGATCGCCTCAAAGACAGAGAAGCGCTCCAACGGGCGACAGAGATTGATAATAGTTTGATGGCGGCAAAGTGAGAGCAGAGAATTATTTGTTCGGGCAGGGCCGCAAGCGCGGCCCCAGCGAGCGTCATGTCTGCCAGTGGAGGTTTCGGGAGATGGGTCCCCGCCCTTCGCGGGGATGACGTTTTTGATGCCCACTTATCCTTGATGTCCATTTATGGAAAATCGAGGAATGAGAGATTGGCCGATAACAAGAACATCTCGCGCACGAATCACTAACATGACCGCGTTCACCGGACGTTCTGCCGGATGCTCTATGGTGCCGAAGCGGAGCACTTAGGTAAGGCACCTGCAAGCAGGGCACCTAAACCAGAGCGCCCAAATTAGGGCAATGCCGATTGTCCGCTTCACATTTTGTTAATCTATTGGCTGAGTCGGGCTTTTTACCAAGGCCTACCATGCATATTGTGTTCCGTCCGGGGCCGTAAACACGGTGCGCTTGGCTTCCAGTCGGGCGGTGATCAGGCCGCGCCTGCCTTGAAGCAGGACCGGAAAATAGGTCAGACTGTCGGTGCGCACCGCTTCGGGCACGAGGCCGAGAAAGACATAATCCTTGCCCTTAGATTTTTTTGCTTCCTTGCCGCCATAGCCGGCCACTCGTTCATGGCGGATCGAACAGCGCCACGCGCCGCCGCGATAACGACCTTTGCCTTTGGAGGTGAACTCGAAATAGCCGGCAGGCTCCAGGACGAAATTAAACCGCCGATTGCCATCATAGATTTTGACCACCCGATCGCAGGGCTCAACCCCGGCAGGCAGGGCTTTAAAACCCAAAAGCGCCAAGGCTGACAGCGGATCAACCGTATCCATGGCAAGTTCCGGCGGCACTGGCTGGATGGTTTCATAGGCCGGTTCGGACCATAGTTTCAGCCGCCCATCAGGGCTTTCCCGGTATAGTTCCAATTTGCGATAATCATCGTCTTTTTCAAACTCATCGACCTGATAGTAAAGCGGCTTTAAGGTGCCTTCCACCACCAGACCCCGGGCCAGAGAATCATTTTGGGCTTCGGAAAACCATTTGGAAATACCCGCTTGGCGTAGGTGATAGGCCATCTCATAGCCGTTGGGGGCGAGGGTGGCGTCAACAAACAGCTTACCGGCTTTAAAGCCAGCCACGGACCCATAAAAGGTGGTTTTCAACGACACCCCACCGCTCAAATCCACCTGCGGTTTTTCAGCTACCGGCGTGGGTACCGGATCGACGGCGAAATAGGTTTTCCATTCCGGACTGTCGGGGGTGATATTGTCCGGAATATTGAGGGCACTAGCAGCCATGGCCGTGCCCAGGAGGGCGGTCATAACCAAAGCGGATGGTATGGAGCGCATTTTGGAGCGTGGGGCCATTTTCATCATATTTTTCCGTTCTCACCAGATCGATCACCCTTCGAAAAACCGCCCCATGGCGGCCCCCAGGGTGAGGGATATTCAGTCATTATCACCCATAAATGGGCTGATGGGGATAGTATAGAGGCTGAACTGGCCTATCTGTGCTTAAATTCTGGCAAAAAAGCGATATAAATCACGATATTGCGAGAGTTTTTTAGCCCCTTTGGTGGTTTGAGAGCAATCAGGATTGCGGGCGGGGATTACCCCGGAAAAAGGGGGCTTGAAGCCCCTAGCCGGACTTGACGCCCGCAAGGCACTCGGCTAACACCCGCCCTCAACGGATTTGACCCTTTTGCGGCTTCCAGACCAGTTTTTGGGCGGTTGCGCGCGGGCAGGGTAGCGATAGACAGACAAGTTTAGAAGGCTTTGAACCATGGCACGAGTTTGCGAATTAACTGGCAAGCGTCCAATTGTCGGCAATAATGTATCCCACGCCAAAAACCGCACCAAACGCCGGTTTTTGCCGAACCTGTGCAATGTGACTCTGGCGAGCGAAAAGCTGGGCCGCAGCTTTAAATTTAAAGTGTGCGCCGGCGCGCTGCGTTCGGTTGATCATATGGGCGGGCTTGATGCGTTTTTGATCAAAGCCAAAGACAATGTCCTGTCAAGCAGCGCCTTAAAGGTAAAGCGCGAGCTTGCCAAAGCAGACGCTTAAGACCGACCTTTCTTTTTTTAAGGAATGCGCAGCGCTGGGGGCGAACTATTTTTCGCGCCCGTTGGGTTTTGCTTCAATATCTTATTGTTTTCGTTAACGGGCTTGGCGTAAAACAGCCCTCATGGCCAAGCAGGACCCCCCCATAGAATTTGATCCAACGCCCGAAGCGTGGCGGGTGAATGTGCTCACCCCGGCTGAGCGCTTGCGTCGGGAGACTTTACAAACCGCCTATCTCTTATTTGTCATCGGCTGTTACGGGTTGGTGCTGACACCCTTTTTGTTTTTCTCCACGCTCTTTCTCGATAAGCCTTGGCATTTGTTTGATGTGTTTACGCCGGGGCGTGGCGATCTGGCGGCATCCAACTGGTTGTCAGCGGGCGAGGCGGTGATGGCGATGACGATTCCGTTTTTGATGTTGATGACGAGACGGCGCGGGGAAGGGGTGGTTGGACCGGCCTTGTTGTTGGCGTGGCTATTGGCGATATTATGTTGGGCTATTTTACTGTTTGCCATGTCGCCCCAATTGGAGCCGGGGGATTTTCCCAGCCAGCGTTTTTTCTGGGGCTATTTTGGTTCTTGGTTTGTTGGACAATTTGTTGCCGTGGGTATTTATGATGTAACCCGGGGAGGGCGGTGGTGGCGTGCGCCCTTTTATGCCAGCACGATTGGGTTTGCGACACAGACGGCAATTTATTTCCCCGTTCTTTATTGGGCAAAACCGGTGCCATGGTTGGCGTGGGCGGTGCAATCCATGGGGTTGAAAGTAGCGCTGGCCATTGGGCTATTGCTGGTCTATGGGCTTTTGCGCCGAACCATCCGCCCATGGTTGGGGCTTGGTGGGTAAATTATTCAACCACTGAAAACACCATCAACACGGTGCGTTGATTGATTGAAAAATTATCATCCGAAAGAATATAAATCAGCACTCTTCCATCGGGCAGACGCCGCACATCCATCCCTTCCATATTATCAATCCCCCATGCCACATTGAGTCGCCCCAGCTCTTCTGCGGGTAGCATAGTGCCGGGTTGAATATTATCGGCCCGCACCCGCGACAGACGAGCGCGTGGGCCGGCCAATGGGGAAAAGGCGCGCTCTAAAATATAAAGATCCCCTTTGCCGGTGCCAGTCTTGTCGCCAATTCTATCCACGGCCATCTCGGTCACGGAAAAATCTTTGGCCGGTTGATATTTTAACGGCACCCAATCATCGCCGCCCATGCGCCAATTATCCGGTAGAGAAATCCACCCCGGCACAATATCATCATCGCTTCCTTCCGGCGGCGCTTCGGCCAGAACGATCAACCGGCCATCTTCTAATCGCGCTACCGATTCAAGTGATTGATTATTGTTCAGCCCCCGGACGATGCGATTATGCAATACGCGTTTTTCAAGCTGAAACACACCGTCTTCATCGGGCAAATATTGATCGAGCCGGTGATAACGCTCAAACCCAACTATGACTCCACCTTCAGGGTTGGTGGGGTTGGACAAAAAATTGCGGGTAAGAGCCAGAGATTCAGCATCGGCCGCCATGGTTTTTAATGGAATGGTATCGCGCCCGAGAATTTTTGCCATGCGTACATGGCCTAACCCGCTGGGAACCCCGTGTTTATCGAAGGCGATATCGGCAAAAAACCATTGTCCGCGATCTGATAGGGCAAGCAGGGCAGTGCCGGTGCCATCAAGCCGAGGGACAAAGCGCATGGCTGACAGCCCCCCAAACTGCGGGGCTCGAGATGTTAAGACCAGCCCGCCTAGATAGTGTAGTTTTCCGCTATCAGGGGGTGGTTGGTTTTGGGTCTCCAGCGTGGCCGCACTGACCATGGGTGAGGCTTTGACGACAATATCCTGCCATGCGCCCGGGGTTTGGTTGTCGGCACTGTTGCGCGAGGGCAAATCGGGCGCATCGGCCATGCGCCCTAACCATGCCCCAACCAAGAGGGTCTCCGCTTTGGCGTGTGGCGGGGCTAGCCCCATGGCAAGGACAATCAGGGCGGTTAAGGCCAGGAATATATTAGCGCGCATGGTGTCGGTCTCCGGCAAACGCTTTTGCGGGGGCTAGGGTGGGCGCGGCATTTTGTTCAAACAGCTCCGCCAGCTTATCGACCATCACCCCACCCAATTGTTCTGCATCGGCAATGGTGACGGCACGCTTGTAAAATCGTGTGACATCATGGCCAATGCCGATGGCCAGCAGTTCCACGGGGGAGCTGGTTTCAATGCGCTCGATCACATCACGCAAATGGCGCTCCAGATAAAAGCCGCCATTATTCGACGAGGTGGTGTCATCCACCGGGGCACCATCAGAAATAACCATCAGGATACGGCGTTGTTCTGGTCGACCGATCAAGCGGTCATGGGCCCAGATCAGGGCTTCCCCGTCAATATTTTCTTTGAGCAACCCTTCTTTCATCATCAAGCCAAGATTGGTCTGGGCACGCCGCCATGGGGTGTCGGCGGATTTATAAATAATATGACGCAGATCGTTGAGGCGTCCGGGATTGGCGGGGCGGTTTTGCTCGACCCAGCGATCGCGTGATTGCCCACCTTTCCAGGCCCTCGTGGTAAAGCCGAGAATTTCAGTTTTAACCGCACAGCGCTCTAAGGTGCGGGCAAGAATATCGGCACAGATGGCAGCAATGGAAATGGGGCGCCCGCGCATCGAGCCGGAATTGTCCAGCAATAGAGTGACCACCGTGTCGCGAAAATCCAATTGTTTTTCCTGTTTGAAAGAAAGCGGCTGGGTTGGGTCGGCGATTACCCGGGCCAATCGGGCGGCATCCAATACCCCTTCGTCGAGATCGAACGACCAGGCGCGGTTTTGTTGCGCCATAAGGCGGCGCTGCAAGCGGTTTGCAAGGCGGCTCACCACCGGGTTTAATCCTTTTACCTGCTGGTCGAGTTGCTTGCGCAAGCGGGCCAATTCCTCAGGTTCGCATAGATCTTCCGCCGGGGCGGTTTCATCAAATTCTCGGGTGAATATTTTGTAATTACCGCCGGGGTCAGCCGAATTATCCGGCAAATTTGTGGCTCCGGCCATTTCTTCTGCCAACATCTGATCAAGGTCTGCATCAATCGG
>JALWRV010000352.1 GCA_027080545.1 Parvularculaceae bacterium | reverse complement strand
GATTGCTACAGTAGGGGAGTGAAACAGCCATGCTCTTTTTTCATATCAGGCTTCCGCATCTTGGACGAAATATGTTGGGCCTATTGGCTTTGCTCTTTATCTTGAGCGCTTGCGTCACCTCCACTGTCGACAAGACCACCAATGAATTTAGTCCACCCGAAGGCGGGGCTGTTATTTTGTTGATGCCACCGGATGTTGAACTCAGCCTTTTGACCGCCGCTGGGATGCGCGAAACCCGTGCAGATTGGTCTGAAACCGGACAGGCATTGGTGATTGCTGAAATTGAAAAAATCCTAGCCGGTAATGAACATGCCATCAAACGCCTACAGGCAGACCCTGAGGATGCCCATCAAGTACAGATCATCAAACTCCATGAAGCGGTTGGGGATACGATCCTGACCCATCGTTTTTTTAACCAACCCCTCCCCTCCAAGAAAGACAAGTTTGACTGGTCACTTGGTCCCGGCGTTCAGGATTTGGCTACCAGTGAGGGGGCTGACTATGCCTTGTTTATTTTTGCGCGCGGGGCCTATGCCAGTGCCGCGCGCCAAGCCACCGCTTTGGTTCTTGCCGTAGCCGGGGTTGGGGTAAGCACCGGCAACCAAGCCGCCTTTGCCTCATTGGTCGATTTAAAAAGCGGCGATATTGTCTGGTTTAATGTCACCCTGACCGGTTCCGGCGTTGACATGCGCAAACCCGAAGGCGCCGCCAGCGTGGTCAAAGGATTGATGAAAGACTTGCCGCTTTAAGGGGGCCTCAGCCTGTGCATAAAAAAACTGATCCCATTCATTATTTTTCTTGGCGCGGTGTGCTTTTGGCAGGGGGAGCCTTTTTAAACCTTTCTTTGCTTGGCTGTGCCTCAACCGATATTGCCCCGCAAGAAGCCGCTGCGAAGCCGGATCGCTCAACCGATGAGGCGGGCCTTTGGTACACCACCAACAAAATGGAAAAAGATTTGAAAACCTCCGCCATTGTGGAACGAGATCCGGCCTTAAATGCCTATGTGCGCAATGTTATGTGCAATGTGACAGGCCCGGACTATTGCAAGGATTTGCGCGTCTATATTGTCAAACAACCCTATTTCAACGCTTCCATGGCCCCCAATGGCATGACACAAGTATGGACCGGACTATTGTTGCGGGCGGAGAACGAAGATCAACTGGCCTATGTATTGGGCCATGAATTTGCCCATTACCGCCAACGCCATTCGTTAAAACAATGGCGAGAGGCCAAAAATGCCTCCAATGCCAGCTTGATTTTTTCCTTCGGCACCGCAATCGCTGGCGTGCCGAATGTCGGGGTGTTGGGGCAGATCGCGGCATTGACCCGACTCTATGGCTATTCACGCGATGCCGAACGCGAATCCGACCAGCTTGGCTTTGATTTTTTCACCGCTGCCGGCTATGCGCCGGGAGAAGCAGCGCGCTCTTGGCAAAATCTGATTGCAGAAGCAGAACATTCTTCCTCGCGCAAAAAACGCAAGCGCGTTGCCCGTGCCTCCGTGTTTGCCACCCACCCGGTGACCACAGAACGGGTGGCCACCTTGGAAGCCCGCGCCGCCGCCTTACCCGCCGGAACCCCGAAAACAGAGCAATATGAACAAGTGACCGCGCCCTTTTTACAGCAATGGCTGGATGAAGATTTGACCCTGCGGGATTTTGGATCGTCACTTTATCTTACCGACCAGCTAATAGCCCGCGGGCGTTTTTTAGGCGTACTATATTACCATCGCGGAGAGATTTATCGCTTGCGCCGTGAACAGGGTGATCTGGAGCGCGCGCGCACCGACTATCAGCAAGCCATCAGCTTTGATGATGCCCCAGCCGTAACATGGCGCCAACTAGGCGAAATATTACGCAAACAAGGCGACGAGACCGGTGCCGCAGAGGCCTTTACCACCTATCTCGACCGCGCCCCAGACGCCCCGGACCGTCTACTCATTCAATCCTATCTGGAAAAAACAGGAGCCTGAACCATGGCCAAACCGATTTCCTTTTTCGCCAAACCAATTGCTGCCTTATGCATATTGGTCGCCTTGGCTGCGTGTGAAACCATTAGCGCCGTCGGGCCGGGTCCGGTCGAAATCGGTAAAGTCTATGCCGTCAATACCGGCAAAGTGTGGAGCAAATTTCCCGGCGAAAGCCGCACCCATCGGGTTGCTTCCATGACCATTGACGGGCAACGTCTCAATTCGCTTGATTTCTTTGATGGGTTAAAACCCGGCCAATCAATTGTCTATACGGCTGATCGCGACAAGCTGATCCCAAAATATCAAGCCGATATGTCAGCCAATGAGTTGGCGGATTTTATTCTCGATTCCTATGCGGTGCAGGGTCTTGCCAACCCGAAAACCACCTCTTTGCAGCCCGAGCCTTTTGATCAAATGAAGGGCTATCGGCTGGAATTTACCGGGGCCTATCGCAGTGGACTGGTCTTACGGGGGGTTGCCAAATATGCGGTGCGTGAGGATCGGCTCTATATGATTATTTTCTACGCGCCGGAAGAATATTATTACGGCTTGCATGAAAATGAAGTCAACGCCTTGCTGGCGAGCGCCACGCTTCGATAGTCTCGTCAACTATTGAGATCGCGAAATTGCAGTCGCGCCAGACGAGCATAAAGCCCGTCTTTGGCCATAAGCTCATCATGGCTACCTTGCTCTACCAATTTGCCCTTATCGAGAACACAGATGCAATCAGCCATACGCACCGTTGCCAGCCGATGGGCGATAATCAAGGTGGTGCGCCCCTTGGTTAGTCTTTGCAAAGCCTCTTGTACCCGCGCTTCGCTTTCTGCATCTAGCGCCGAGGTTGCCTCATCCAGCAACAAAATTGGCGCATCTTTCAAAAAGGCTCTGGCCAAGGATAGGCGTTGACGTTGACCGCCAGAAAGCGATCCACCCCCTTCCCCAACATTATTGTCATAACCATGGGGAAAGGTTTTGATAAACTCGTCTGCAGCGGCTGCCTTGGCGGCTTGCTCGATTGCTTCTTGCGACGCCTCGGGATCACCAAAGCGGATATTGTTGGCAATGCTGTCTTCAAATAAAATCGCTTCTTGAGAAACCAGCGCCATAGCCCGGCGCAGGCTCTCCAAGGTTACCTGTTCGATATTTTGCTTACCTATATGAATAGACCCCGATTGAATGTCATAGAGCCGGGGGAGCAAATTAAACAGGGTCGATTTGCCCGCACCACTTTCACCCACAAGAGCCACAATTTTCCCGGGCGGTATGGACAAGGAGAAATCATCCAGCGCCTTGGTCTCGCCATCATAAGAAAAACTCACACCCTCAAATCGAATGGCGGGAGGTTGGCCTTGGGACCATTGGAGCGGCTTTGCCTGTTTGGCATCTTTTATTTCCGGATCCCGATCAATGACCCAGAATATGCGCGCCAATGCAGCCACCCCTTCTTGC
>JALWRV010000351.1 GCA_027080545.1 Parvularculaceae bacterium | reverse complement strand
ATTTATTGGCGGAGATTGAAACCCTTTACGGAGTCGATGCGGAAGTGATCGCCGCCATCTGGGGGCTTGAATCATCCTATGGTAACATTATGGGGGATTATGACACGCTGTCGGCATTGGCGACCCTCGGCTATCAAGGACGGCGTATTACTTTCGGGCGTACCCAATTGATCGCCGCCTTGAAAATTCTGCAAAATGATTATGCCACTCGTGACCTACTAAAAGGGTCATGGGCCGGCGCGATGGGGCAAACCCAATTTATTCCTACAACCTTTCTTACCTATGCCATTGACCATGATGGGGACGGGATGCGTGATCTATGGACCAATGAGGGGGATGTGTTCGCCTCAACCGCCAACTATCTCAGCCGTTCTGGCTATATCGCCAATGCGCCTTGGGGGTTTGAGGTAAACTTGCCAACGGGCTTTGACTTTTCCAAAGCTGATCGTTCGGTGCGCGAAAATGTCGGCTTTTGGCAAAGCGCTGGGGTGACCCACGCCGATGGCACCCCTTTGTCAGATCATATTGATCTCAATGCCGATGCCTCCATCATCTTGCCTGCTGGGGCTAATGGCCCGGCCTTTATCATCTTAAAAAATTTCCGTGCCATTTTACGCTATAATAATTCTACCGCCTATGCGCTGGGCATCAGCCTGTTATCAGACAGTTTGGCAGGACGCGATATAAGCCTCACCAAGCCCTGGCCTGTGGGTGACCGCCCGTTAAGCCTTGCGGAACGCAAACAATTACAACAGGCCCTGTTAGACAAAGGCTATAAGCCGGGACCGGTGGATGGTATTATAGGGGCCGGCACCCGCGCGGCTTTGCGCCAATGGCAACAAGACCAAAACCTACCCGCCGATGGCTATGCATCTGCTGCAACATTGGCCCTATTGAAGCCTGAGTAAATGGCTTTGATCAAACCCGCCTCAATCATTTTTACCGATGGGGCCGGGCCGCAAAATAAAAATTTTGACGATATTTATTTCTCTCGCGAAGATGGCTTGGCAGAAACCGAACATGTGTTCCTCGCGGCCAATGATTTGCCTGCCCGTTTTGCGGCACTATCTAAAGATCATTTTAATATTGGCGAAATTGGCTTTGGGTGCGGCCTGAACTTTCTTGCCACTTATGATTTATGGCGTCGCCAACGGGCAAACAAAAAGCCCGACACCGCTACGCTCACTTTCCATGCGCTGGAAGGTTTCCCTTTAAGCGAACAGGATTTTCGCAAAAACGCCCACAATATAGCGACCCAATGGCCCCACCTTGCGTGTCTGGCTGAAAAACTCGCCCATGCCTATCCACCGATTAGCCCGGGCCTACACCCTATTGTTCTCGCGCCGGATGTGCGCCTCTATCTATATTTCCAACCGGCAGAAGCGGCTTTGGAAAATTGGTCAGAGCCGATGGATGCATGGTTTTTTGACGGCTTCTCGCCCAAAAAAAATCCTGCCATGTGGTCCCTCGACCTGTTCAAAGCGGCCGCGCGCCTCAGCCATGACAAGACCAGCTTTGCAACTTTTTCCGCAGCCAGCCAAGTGCGAGAAAACCTGTCCAAGGCCAGCTTTAGCTGGAACCGACAAAAGGGCTTTGGACGCAAAAAACACATGCTCGCTGGACATTTTACCGAATCCCCGACCCAACCCACCGCCGCCAAAGCGTGGACCGCGATGGCCCATCACCATCCCTCGCCGCAACCCAAGAAACGCATTGCCATTATCGGCGCGGGCATTGCTGGGGCCAGTCTTGCCTTTCATTTGCGCCTTCTTAATCAGCACTACCATATTGACCTAACCGTCTATGATCGTGACGGACCTGCCCATGGTGGTTCAGGCAATCGGCTGGCGTTACTCTTGCCCCGGCTCGATGCAGACGATTCTCCCACAGCACAATTTTATCGCCTGTCATGGCTTTATGCCTTGCGCCTGATCCAGCAGCTTGAGAGCGATAGTGGAGAACGCCTTCTCGATCATCGCGGGGGGCTACATGTGGCCAAAGATGAGCGTATTCATCAACGTTTTGAAAAAATACTCCGCGCTCAACCTCTTCCTGACACTCATCTGGTTGGGGGCGCTTTAGAAACATCGCCCGATTTTGCCCATTTGCGTTTTCTAAAGGGCGGCACCCTTCGCCCAAAAGTGCTGATCCAAGCCTTACTGAACGGGGTTAAACAAAGGCGGGAAAAAGTGCAGCGCATTGGCCCCTATCAACAGGCCGAAAACCATCAATGGCAAGTGGTGACAGCCCAATCTCAAAACCTCTATGACCAGGTTGTTATTGCCAGTGGTGCCAATTGGTCTCTTTTACCGCAAGAAATAGCCACAGGATGCACCCTATCCATAGGGCAAGTGGATTGCCTCTCCGAAGGGCCAGACCTGAAGCAAGCCCTCATTGGCGGGGCCTATATGGCCGATTGGGACGGGGTGAAACTGATCGGGGCCGGCTACCAACCCTGCCTATCCGATGCACGGCCACAATGGTCACCAGACCGAGCAACAAAAACGCTCGCCATGATCAAAAAATTCTTCCCCCCCCAAACGCAATTTCAAATTGATGAAAAAAGCGGGCGGGCGGCGTTGCGGCTGGTAACACTGGATCAAAACCCGATTGTCGGCCCCATCCCAGACTGGAATTTTATTCGTGACCATTATCAACAATTGATCCACGGGGACATAAGAGGCCTGCCTCTCATGCGCTATCAACAAGGGCTTTATATTTTAACCGGGCTAGGATCTCGTGGTTTTTCAACCGCTCCCTTGTTGGGTTTTTATTTGGCCAGTTTGATGCAAGGGACAAGCGCGCCAATCGATATGGCGCAAATGGATTTACTTCACCCCTCCCGCTTTTTCATTCGGGCGATGCGCCATCGCGTAAAACAAAAGAAATAAAATGGGTGCCACCCGATACGCAGGTGACACCCGAACACTCGCCGCACAAAAGGGGGAGAGAGAGATGACGGCGAATGAAATACGCGACACACCTTCAAACCCGAACGATCAGACGATTTACGCCGCCCGCAATCGGGTGCACGGTATGTTATACTATTACGCTTACCAGCCCTGAATATGGAGACTGGGGCACGAAGTCAACAATTTATTTGCCACGGGCATCGTTTTTTTATAACATCCTGTAATCCTAGAAAAAATAACAACAAAAACAAACAGGATCGAAGAAAATTGGGGAGCGCTTCTGCTCTCATTCGATGATTCTTCGCGTGACTGACTGCACAGCGGCCCCTGTTTCATGCCGTTAAGCAGGCAAATGGAGTGTGCCTTCTCTTCTTTGAAGGCGTTTAGGGACGGGAACGATTATGGATTTAGTACAACGCCAAACCATTCAACCGGTAGCAGACTCAAAAATAACCGACGCCACATTGGTTCGCGCGCGCGGGGTCGCACACCTTATCGAACAGGTCTGTCGATTTGCCTATGAAGACCGAAGGCCCGAGGCCTTACATTCGGTGCAATGGTCGGCTTTGCGCTATTTCGCGCGGGCTAATGAGCAGGTACGCACGGTCAACGGGTTGGCAAAATATCTTGGCGTAACCTCCGCCCCGGCCTCTCGCACAGCCGCATCACTAGTAAAACGAGGTCTGGTTGACGTTCGCCAAAGCCCCCGCGACGCAAGGTCGAATATCTTCACCCTGACCGAAGCCGGTGTAGCGCTATTGGAAGATGACCCTATTGGCAAGGTCGCCCATCTATTGGCTGAAATGTGCGAAGAAGACCTCAAGCGCCTCGCCGCGGCCCTAGATAATGTGCACGCAAAATTGCTGGATTAGCTCAAAAGGATTGCACCTCTTAGGCGCGTTTTCTGGGAACCTTCATGCTTAACGTCAGCTTCTTACTGGCCTTCATCCTCGCCACCCTATTAGGGTTGGCGTTGTTCGCCATAGGGTTTTCTTTGGGATTGATGATGAAATGGTTACGGGCGCAGGAATTAGCCAAAACTGAAACGGTACTCGATCTGTTTTCTGTCATCGACCATTCCAATGTCGGCTATGCCATTGCCGATGATGAGGGGCGCTTGATCTATACAAGCAATAGTTTTCTCTCCATGGCCTGTTTGAGTAAAGAAAACAACATGCTCAACAAGCATTGGTTTCGCCTGGACCTTGCATCTGACGGGCTAAAGGCGCGTCGACAGGCGGAATGGAAGCAAGTGGTACGCGCCCGCAAAAATTGGCACGGCATTCTGCGTTGGAAAATCGGCCCCAGACGACGAAAATTTTTTGAAGCTACCTTGAAATATATGGCTCCCAATCGCTGGGCGTTTATCATTCAAGATCGCTCCTTGCAAATTGAAAGCCGTCGACAAATGGCTAATCAGGAGGCACTAACGCATTTTCTACTCAATAATTTGCCCTTGATTGTTACACTACAGCATCCCGATGGCCGCTTTTTGTTTGTTACTGAAAATTTTGCCGAGCGGCTAGGCCTGCCCATATCTGAAATACTTGGGAAAAGGCCTGCGGAAATTCCGACCTTTGTGGTCACAGAACGCGTGCAACAGCTTTTTGCTCACGCTGTCATCAGTGGCCAACCGCTTAACGCCGCCGCAATCGAAATTACCGAAGGGGCCTTTAAAGATACCCATTGGCTTTATTACATCACACCGCTCGTTGATAGTGAGGGATATATAGATCGTGTCCTGACCGTATCTGTGGAGATGACCGATAAGGTGCGGTTGCAGCAAGAACGCCAAGCCTTTGCCGACAAGCTGATTGAATTGCAAAAAATAGAGGCCATGAACCGTTTTGCTGCCGGTCTTGCCCATGAGGTGAGTAATATCATCCATCCGGTCGGCGTCTATGCGCGCGCATTGGTCGAAAATCCAGATATTGAAAAGCGCCAAACCTATCTACGTCAAATCAATCAAGCGATTCTCGCCGCCGGGGAATTGCTGCACAAAACCAAAGACATGACCAAACCTTATTCTGAGCCCGTAGATAACGTCGATATTGTCGCGCTAGCACGGGATTTGTTGGAGTTAATCAATGATCTTAACCGGGGTCGCGATCCTATTCGCTCGACCCTTCCCGAAAAATCTGTTTTTGTACGCGCCTCAAAAACAGGTTTGAGACAGGTGCTGCTAAACCTGATCAACAATGCTCTGGACGCAACTGAACAGGGCGGCGCGATCTATCTTGAAATTGGTGAGGCCGAAGAAGCTGAAAGCCCACCTGATGAACCCTTTGCCATTCCTTGCCCATACATTTTTATTCGTGTGCGCGATGAAGGCATTGGCATGGATCAGGATGTGCAAGAGCAAATTTTCGATACTTTCTTCACCACCAAGAAAGATAATATGGGTACGGGTCTAGGCTTAGCCTTTGTGCGCAATCTGATTGCGTCATGGGATGGGCAGATCAATATCAAAAGTGAATTGGGCGACGGGGCATCGTTCACAGTGTGGTTACCGAAAATTTCGAAAGCACTGGAAAATGGAGTAATGGAGGAACTAGATGGCAAACTTGCTGTTAATCGAGGATGATCCGGCTGTGGCGGAATCGATTATATTTGTTCTCGAAAATAATAATCATCAAGCAACTCATGTATCGAACCTTGAACAAGCAACCCATTCTATACATCAGGATAATCATTTTGACGCCGCTATTGTGGATGTCTGGCTATCGGGGGAAGATGGGCTGAGCCTGTTTCAACGCAATGAGGATGGGTCAGAAAAAACCAACCTGCCGCTCATTGTTATTTCTGGCGGTGGACCGGGGCGCACACTAGAAGCCGTAACCGCGCGAGCGGATGCGTGCGGGGCTGTAACCGTCTTGTATAAACCTTTTTCCGACGAGGACCTGTTAGGCGCCATCGCCAAAGCAATCGAATGATGTCTGTTAATTTCGGGACTTATTTTTAAGACAATTTCTCACGCATGGTCACCAGCTCTTCGGCGGCGGTGGGGTGAACGGCAATAGTCTGATCAAACTGCGCTTTGGTCAGACCGGCGGTGAGGGCAATGGCCACCAATTGAATAAATTCTCCGGCCTCCTCACCGCCAATATGGCATCCAAGCACCCGGTTGGTTTCACCGTCGACGATTAGCTTCATCATCATTTTTTCCGGATTATCGCCAAGAATATTGCGCATGGGGCGAAATTCGGATCGGTAAATATGGATGGATTTATAGGCAGCCCGCGCCTGCTCTTCGGTCAAGCCCACACTGCCCAGAGCCGGTTGGGTAAACACCGCTTTGGCAATGACGTCATAATTCAATGTTTGCGCATTATTATTGAATTGGGTTTCCGCAAAAGCGACCCCTTCACGAATGGCTACCGGTGTTAAATTGACCCGATTGGTCACATCACCCAGGGCAAATATATTTTCCTGAGAGGTGCGATAATATTTATCAACAATAATCGCTTGCTTATCATCTACCGCCACCCCGGCCGCTTCCAATCCCAAACCATAGGTATGGGGATGGCGCCCAATCGCCGACATGATCTGGCCAAAACTTTCGCTCTCGCCATTTGAAAATAACGCCATTCTCTGCCCATTCTTATAGCTAATCTGCTCAATCGTGGTTGTCATTTTCAAGGATACGCCCCGATGGACAAGGGCCGCCATGGTAAAATCACGCAAATCCTGATCAAAACCCCGCAACACCTGATCACCGCGATGGACCAAGGTTACATCAACCCCAAGACCGGCAAAAATACAGGCAAACTCAACCGCGATATAGCCGCCGCCAGCAATGAGCATCTTTTCGGGCAATTGTTCGAGGTGAAAAGCCTCATCAGAGGTAATGGCCAATTCATGGCCGGGCACATTTTGTGCCTTGGTTGGTCGCCCCCCCGTGGCGATCAATATTTTTCGCGCCGTAATTTCTCTTCCTTCCGGTAATAGCCGCACGCTGTGGGGGCCCGTTAACACCGCACGATTATGAAATATGGTGACGCCAGCCTTTTCGAGATTTTTGATATAGAGCCTGTTCAAGCGGTCAATTTCATTATCCTTGCGCTGCAATAGGGTTTGCCAATGAAATGATTTTTCCCCCGTCTGCCACCCATAGCCCTTAGCATCGTCGATGAGATCACCAAAATGGCTAGCATAAACGAAAAATTTCTTCGGCACGCAACCGCGCACCACACACGTGCCCCCAACCCGTGATTCTTCTGCAATCGCTACCTTCGCCCCAAATTGAGCCGTTAGGCGCGATGCCCGAACCCCGCCGCTTCCGGCACCGATGGTGAACAGATCATAATCAAAATCCATTTTATTGCTTTCACTTTTCCGGGAGAAACCCAATGCCGTGCTCAAAACGCACATCGTTGAAATCGGCCAATTCCTGCTTAAACACCGAATGTAACTCGGTAAACATGGCATCCCAAACTGGGGCCAACTTGCCTTCAAACTGTTTGTCCACATGGATAATGGGCTGGTCAGCCACATAGACATCAAAAGAATTACCGGTTAGTTCAACGCGCACCGCCGTGCGCAACCATAAAGAACCGCTATCTTCCGCATTGCCAACAATCACACAAATGCCGAACATCACCGGCTCCAACCGGATCACCGGCTTGCCATGAAAACTAAAGGCCTTTTCACCATAATCCTTGCGCGGATCGAACGGCCCTTCGGCGGGCACCGCTGCCACCATTTCTTTCGGACAGCCCAAATAATCTGCAAAACCATCAATCAATACATTGGAAAAAGTGCGGCAGCGCAGCAGGTTTTCCATTGCCGCATCGCCATAATCGAGAATGGCTTGGCGTAGCTTTTCATAGGGAGTCACGTCTAGACAGACCTTTCAATAATCTCGACACCGTCATCGGTTCCAAGAATAATGCGTTGGGCAATATTGACGAATAGGCCGGTTTCGATCACCCCCGGTATCGCCAACAAAGCTTGGTGCAACGCCCCCGCATCGGGGATGCGACCGCAACAGACATCAATTATATAATTGCCCCCGTCGGAGCGAAATGCACCGCTTTCGCTGTTGCGCAAAGAAAGATCAATATTTTTGAGACCATGCGCGTCACATACCTCGCGAATATGGGCGACCGTCAGGGGCCAACAAAAGCGATCAATTTCAATTGGCAAGGGGAACGCCCCCAATTGCGCTACTTTTTTGCTATCATCAGCAATAACCACCATGCGCAAAGCGCTTTCAGCGATTATTTTTTCCCGCAACAAAGCCCCCCCCCCGCCCTTGATCAAATCCAACCGGCCATCCACCTCATCCGTGCCATCCACCGCCAAATCGATGATGGTGCCTTCATCAGGCTCGATCAGCTCAATACCTTCATTGATCGCCTGTTTGCGGGTTTCCTCGGAGGTGGGGATCGCCTGTATGCTCAACCCCTCACGCACCAACGGACCCAAAGCGGCAACAAAATGGGCGGCGGTTGATCCGGTACCCAATCCCAACACCATGCCTGCCCGCACCATTTCAACAGCCCGCGCGGCCGCTTTGTGTTTTTTAGCCTCTGCACTCATAAAAATATCCTGCATGCCGATTTACGCGCCAAGCTCCAACATAGACGGATTACAGGGGGGAACAACACCCCTCAAACGTTCAAAAATACGTGCCTGAAATGTGGGGCTAAAAATAGGAGGCTGAAGGGTCTAAACAACCAAGGAGAAAACTATTCCACCGTCACCGATTTAGCGAGATTGCGGGGTTGATCAACATCAGTGCCTTTGACGAGGGCGGTATGATAGGCAAGAAGCTGTGCGGGTATGGCATAGACAAATGGGCTTAAGGCCTGATCAATATCGGGAATGACAAGGCTTTGCCATGGGGCCCCGCCGCGCTTTGCTCGCTCAATCCCGGCGGCGCTGGACATCAAAAGACAGCACCCACCCCGAGCCATGACCTCTTGCATATTCGAGACGGTTTTTTCAAATAATCGATCATCCGGAGCCAAGACAATCACCGGCACTTTTTCATCAATCAAGGCGATCGGCCCATGTTTTAATTCGCCAGCCCCATAGCCTTCTGCATGAATATAGGAAATTTCTTTCAACTTCAGCGCCCCCTCCATAGCCAAGGGAAAGCTGACCCCGCGACCAAGATAAAGCACATCACTGGCTTGGGCGAGTTCATGGGCAATCTGTTCAATTTGCGGCTCTAAAGTAATGGCCTCGAGCGCCAAACGCGGCACCTCTAATAGCGCATCGACAAGCTCACCCTCGCGTTTGGCATCAATATGCCCCCGGGCGACACCTGCCGCCAGTGCTAAGCAGGCCAACGTTGCCAATTGACAGGTAAATGCCTTGGTCGACGCCACCCCGATTTCCGGCCCGGCATTGGTGGGAAAGCAGGCATCAGCCTCTCTGGCGATGGTGGATTCAGGGACATTGATCACCGCTCCAATTTGCTGGCCATGGGCCTTGGCTTCGCGCAAGGCAGCAAGCGTATCGGCGGTTTCCCCCGATTGGGAAATAAACAAAGCCGCCCCCTGTTTTGGCCATGGCAGGACGCGATACCGCAATTCGGAAGCGATATCGATTTCAACCGGCAGGCGCGCCCATTCCTCAAACCAATATTTAGCGATCTGGCCCGCATAAAAGGCGGTGCCACACGCCGAAATAGTCAACCGTTCAAGGTTTTTGAAATCAAGGGCTCGGTCTGGCAGGGTTACTTTGCGGGCAACCGGGTCAATATAAGCAGACAGCGTATGGCCGATCACTTCTGGCTGTTCGTGTATTTCTTTAGCCATGAAATGGCGATAGCCACCCTTGTCAATGAGGGCTGATGCCGCGTCGGATAGCTGTTCGCGACGCTCAACTTCTGTATCCGTCGCATCAAAAATTTGCCATCCATCCTGTCGAATAATGGCCCAATCCCCTTCTTTTAGATAGGTAATGCGATTGGTGAAAGGCGCCAACGCATAGGCATCGGAGCCCAAAAACCGCTCCCCCTCCCCGCGCCCTAGAGCGAGTGGAGAACCACGGCGCGCACACAGGATCAAATCTTCTTCGCCATCAAAAATCGCGGCAATTGCAAACGCCCCCTGTAATTTTTTTAGGGCCCCTTGAAAAGCCTCGACCGGAGACATGTTGTGGCTAACCAATAAATGATTGATCAATTGAGGGATAACCTCTGTATCGGTTTCGCTTTCAAATGCCACGCCTTTGGCAATGAGGCTCTCGCGCAATTCTGCAAAATTTTCGATAATACCATTATGCACCACCGCAATCGTCTCGGTTGCGTGGGGGTGAGCATTGGTGACATTAGGGGCCCCATGGGTTGCCCATCTGGTGTGACCAATACCGATAGCCCCGTGCAGCGGTCTCTCGCGCAAAGTCTGCTCCAAGGCTTGCAACTTGCCCACGGCCCGGCGGCGCTCAAGACGCCCCGCGTGAATGGTCGCAATGCCGCTAGAATCATAGCCACGATATTCTAGTCGCTTGAGCCCATCCAAAATTGGCCCGCTAACCTCTGCTTTGGCGATAATACCCACAATGCCACACATAGTTTTTCCTACTATTCTTTAAGACTTATTTTTCTGCCGTGCTTTTTTAGCGGCGCGAAACCGCACCGCCCATCCCGGTTTTTCAACCTGCGCCCCACGCGCAATAACCAACGCACCGGTGCTAACATCTTTCACCACAACCGAACCGGACCCCACATAAGACCCCGCCCCAATGCTTACCGGTGCCACCAGAGCGCTATTTGAACCGACAAAAGCGCCTTCCCCAATTTTTGTTTGATATTTATCGAAGCCATCATAGTTGCAGGTAATGGTACCGGCACCGATATTCGCCTCGGCGCCAATTTCCGCATCGCCAATATAGCTGAGATGGCTGACCTTAGCTCCCACGCCCAAATCGGCTTTTTTAATCTCGACAAAATTGCCAATTTTCGCCGAGGCCCCTATGGAAGCCTGCGGGCGCAACCGCGCAAACGGTCCAACAGTGGCCTCTTTTCCAATATGCGCCCCTTCAATATGGCACATGGCTTTAATATGAGCGCCCTCTTCGACTACCACATTCGGGCCAAAATATATATTGGGCTCTAAGGTTACATCTTTCTCCAAGCGCGTATCCCATGAAAAATAAACGCTTTCCGGGTCATACATGGAAACCCCCGCCAGCATGGCTTGTTCGCGCAAGCGCCCCTGATAAATTTTTTCCGCTTGGGCTAGTTCCACCCGTGAATTTACTCCGAGAACCTGTTCCTCATCCGCTTCAACAACCGCGCACATCACCCCATCTTCGGTCGCTAGGCCAACCAAATCGGTGAGATAAAACTCACCTTTGGCATTGTCACTTTGCAGCTGTGGCAGATATTTGCGCAAAACATCCGCATCAAAAACCATTACCCCCGAATTACAACAGGCCACGCGCAGCTCATCGGGGCTGGCATCACCCGCCTCGACAATCCGATCAAGTCCGCCAGCGCTGTCCATTACCAATCGACCATAGGCTCCTGGATCTTCCGGCCGAAACCCTAACACCACAATACCATTGCCGTGGGAGAGTTTCTCCCGCATCTGTTCCAGCACAGTGGCCGTCAGCAGCGGCGTATCCGCGTAAAGAACAAACACCGCTCCTGTAAAACCTTCGAGCAATGCAGCCGCACAGCGCACCGCATCCCCCGTGCCTCGTGGCGGGTCTTGAACAAACAAATGCAGCGGTCCTAAACTTGCCGGCGCCAGATCCCGCGCCTTGGCCGCAACTTGGGGGGCCTGTGCGCCCGTAACCAAACCAGTGCGCTCGGGCCCCAAAGCTGCGCCAGTGCGCAATACATGGCCAACCATCGGCAAATGTGCAATCGGGTGCAAAACCTTTGGCAAAGCGGATTTCATGCGCGTTCCATGGCCCGCAGCCAATATGATTAAAGCAGTGTTTTTGTAGCGGGTGGGCATGGCATCCTTCCTGTTTAATCTCTTAATCCTTGTAGCTGACTTCGGCCAAATGACATCTGATTTCTTTTTCTTACGCCTTGGGCCATAAGGGCCGAGAGGGGCTCACAATAAAGCGAGCCCACTATAGACAGAAAGATAGCCGCGATGCGCCCTTTGGATGATTTAACCGTGATTTTCGATCTCGATGGCACACTCGTCGACAGCGCCCCAGATCTGACAGCGACCCTGAACCATGTTCTCAAGCAGTTGGGGCGTGAACCGGTAAGCCTTGGTGAGGTTCGCCATCTGGTTGGCCAAGGGGCAGCGGCAATGCTGCGCCATGGTCTAGCCAATAACGACGAGGACGCATTTTCCGAAGAGGCGATGGCCCACTGGCTTGACCAGTTCATCGCCCATTACAAAGTCCATATTGCCGATAACAGCCTGCCCTTTGCTGGGGTTACCTCTTGTCTCGAATATTTAGTGGAACAAGGCGCGCGGCTCGCCATCTGTACCAATAAGCGCGAGGAGCTGGCCCTACCCTTGTTAAAGACTTTAAAGCTGGAGGGCTGGTTTGACACCATTGTGGGGCGTGACACCCTCGCCCAATATAAGCCCGCCCCAGAACCCTTACGGGCCTGTGTTGAACGCACCGGCACACAATATGGGGTGATGGTGGGGGATTCCCTCACTGACTACCGCGCCGCCAAAGCCGCCCCTATGCGTTGCTATCTTTTCACCGGCGGCTATTGGTGGCCACAAGACCCATGGCCGAGCGACGCCACACGCTTCGACCATTTTGACCATCTGGCCAAAATCATTGTGGAAGAGTTCCAATCGGACCGACGGTCCTAGCGCGCTTCTTGTTGCTGAGGATTCTCTAAATGGCGTCGAGGCATGCCATTGACCATGTCCGAGCGAATATCAAAACGCGACGAGCGCATGGTCGGCACAAACGCTTCATGGATCAGTTTCACATCAACATCGAAGCCCCGCTTTTGCCAGAAATGGGCAATTTTCTGGCTGAGATGGGCGGCGCCGTGATTAGAACAATAATCAGACATGCAAATCTCCTCGTTCTGATGTCCTCGCTTCACGCATTTTCCCATCGCTTTGGCGAGGGCGCGCGGGCAAGCTATATTAGAAAAAACTTATAAGCTTTTACTATATTTCTTTATGATGATATTGGCTAAGCCGATTTGGCAAGTCAATTTCACGAGATTTATGGAGAAATAGACTTACATTTGGTAATTTTTTATCTACAATATAAGAAAAACAAATGAGCCGATATATCAGATTTACCTATGTCCCTTCCCATTGAACTGCCTGAAGATGATCACGCCACTATCGGGCTTCGTATACGCGCGGCACGCCGCGCCCGGGGCCTCAATCAAGGGGCGCT
>JALWRV010000350.1 GCA_027080545.1 Parvularculaceae bacterium | reverse complement strand
AACCGCGAATTTTCCGAACGCATGATCTCCATGATCGAAGAGCAAGGAGCCTATCGGCGGGCCTTTTTTTCCATCGCCAGCGACGCCCAAAGTAAGATGGTCGAAGAAATTCTTGGTGGCTATATCATGCAATGCCTTGATCTTGTGCACGAAAAACTCGCCAATACACAAGAGGGCGAAGATTTGGAAGCCCTGTCCCCCGTTACCTGGTTTGAACTGCTCACAGGCAAAATCGATCGCCTTTATACCGCAGAACAAAGTCTGGTGCGTGATTTAGGCCCTGTACAAGCGCCCACCCAAAACCCCGAAGCAAGCGCCATTCCAAGTCGGTTAGAGCCTTATATGCCGCTCATTCAGGCTTTGCCGGCTTTTTCCAAGCTCAGCGAGAGCGAACTGGCGAGCCTGTTGACCCATGCAGATCTGCGCCGCTGCGAAAAGGGCAAGCTCTTGTTCCTGCAAGACGAACCCTTGTCCCGCTTCTATGTCATTTTGGAAGGCTGGGTAAAATTGTTCAAAGGATCTGACAGCGGCGATGAGGCGGTATTACAAATGCTTTCTACCGGTGACACGCTCATGGAAGCCGCCGTGTTTTTGAACATTCCCTCCGCCGTTAGCGCCCAAGTGGTGCAACAAACCATTTTGCTCTCTTTGCCAGCCCCAATCGTGCGCCAGAGTCTCTTGGAAAACACCAAATTTGCCCTCAACATGATCGATAGCCTGTCCATGCGCTCTCAAAGCCTGATTAGACAGATCGAACAATCGCGCCTGAAAACCGCCACCGAACGGGTGGGGTGGTTTTTGCTGCGGCTTGGGATGGAACAAAGCGGTGGCAAGGGCAATGTGATTACCCTGCCTTATGATAAATCCACAACCGCGTCCTTTCTCGACATGACCCCGGAAACTTTTTCGCGCACCTTGAAGCAGTTTCGCAATAAGGGGTTCTCGATTCAAAACGACAAAATTATCAAACCGGCCCCGGAAGCTCTGTGCAGCTTTTGCGATGAGACCCTCGCCGAAGCCTGTATTTATAAGGACCAAAAAAACTGCCCTCAAACCTACATGCCATAAGGGGCATTTCCGAATCGCACCCAATGGGGGGATACCCCCATATCAGCCAACGAATTCACGCCTTATAGATGGAATCATGGCGCGACCGAACAAAGGGTCTCGCAACATATTCATCGAGGAGGCTTTCATGTTCGTACGATCATTTTTAATCATAATCGCATTGGTTTTGTCAGGCTGCGCGACATCCTATCAGATTGACGGCTTTACCGGCGGCCAAAAACCAAAATGGCGTTCGGCCGATGTATTGGAAATAGAAGCTTCCGGTAATGGTTATACTTCCAGCTCAAAACTGGAACGCATGACTTTGCTGCGCGCCGCCGAAACGGCCATTGAGGCGAATTATCGTTACTTCATTGAAATCGATTCAGAAGACACCAGCCGAGAAACCACAATCAACCTGCCCGCTACCCAAACCACCAATGTTACCGGCCAATATACCGGCAGCGGCTATACGGGCACCAGCACCACAACCTATGCCAATAATAGCTATGATGTCTATAAGCCCGGGGCCAATGTGCGCTATCGTATGTTTGAGGAACTGCCCCCCGATGCCCGGCCTGGCCAATTTTATGATGCTTATGAGGTCTATAATCGGCTAGGTAAAAAATATATCAAAAAATTCAAACCAAAATATCCGCCTACAGACTAATATAATCTAGGTCTGCTCGATATGGTCGAGCAGACCTTCTTTGAAGGCAGCGGTCAACAAAGCGGCCACCGATTTTGTTTCAAACTTTTCAAACAGGCTGGCCCGATGTTTTTCAATGGTTTTGGGGCTGATGCACAAACGCTCCCCAATCTGGGTCGAGGTTAGGCCCGCAGCGATTAAGGATAAAACCTCCCGTTCCCGCGGGGTTAGATTACGGCCATCATTTTTTGCCTCCAACAGGCTTATCACATCATCGGCAATATAGTTTTGCCCTGCCAGGAGAAGCTCGATGCCAAGACGCAATTCGGATTCATGGCAAGTTTTTAAAAAAACGCCCTCAACCCCGGCCGAGACCCAGTCTGCCAACAGACCTACAGCGGTAAACCCCGTAAAAAGAGCCACCGCCGTTTCTGGCGACCATCGCTTTACTTCCGCAAAAACCTCTGCCCCATTAGCCAAAGGCAGCCCCACATCGAGCATCAGCAGGCCGGGGCGATGTTTTCGACACAGGGCTATCGCTTCGAGACCATTTGCGGCTACGCCTGCCACCTTGGCGCCTTTAATGGTCTCAAACAACGCGCTTAGCCCGTTGCGCACCATTTCATGATCATCCGCAATGATAATATTGATCGGATGGGCGCTGCTATTGCCGGGCTGTGAAGACTGTTTTATCATTCTATATTCGCCGGAGCCCTTGTGCCATTTTTATTGAGAATATCAATCAATCCGTGCCTTGTCATCATCGCCTTGCTGGTTATGGCATGGGGGCTGGTTGTTCCAGCCCGGGGGGCGCCGCCGACCCTGACACCTCCACCCGATGGCCTGTCCGAGATTTTGCACTATGGCGAAATTGTTCGGCGCGATAACACCCCTTTGCCCCTCACCCGCGCCATTGAGATGGCGCGCCTTGGAGATAGCACGCCCGTGGCGGTGGCGGCTGATAAGGATGGGCTGGTCTATGGGCCGGTGTGGATACATCTTATCATCAATAATCCGAACCAGACGCCTATGCGCTATCGCTTTGACAGGCGTCTAGCAACCGCTAATGTGCAAACCGCCTATGTGATTGAGGCCGATGAACCCCAACTTATTTGGCATGATGATTGGTTGCACGAAGGGTTCACGACACGCTTTCCCAAGACAAGGCAAGTTGCATCAGCTCCCATCACCATAAATCCGCAAAGCACTGTCGATATTTGGATTTTCTATCCGTTTGGGTTTTACCAAGACGAAGACACAAGCCTGTTGGAAGAAAATGTTTTCCAAGCCCGGCGCCTTCAAGATACCAGTTTTACTGTTTTCATATTTGGTCTACGCATCGCTTTAGTCGTCGGTATTTTTGCCTTTGCTTTTATTTTGCGCTTCAAGACTGCGCTATATTATGGCTTGTTCAGCCTTGCCCTGTTGGGTTTTTTCGCTCAAGCCTATGGTTATAGCTATGCCTATCTGTTTCATGCATATCATTATGATGCTCTATTCCGATTGATAAGCGGCTCTGTGGGGTTGGTTTTCTTTACCCAGATGACGCGCTCCTTTTTAAGCGCAAGAACTCTTTATCCGCTGATTGATAAAATCTTGTTTGCCTCTATAGGCTTGGCCATTGTGTTGGCGATTATCGCCCTTGTTGATGGCCCTCAAATGCTTGGCCAAATGCTTATTTCCATTGGGGCGCTTTTGATCGGCCTCGCCAACCTGTTTGCTATTTTGTGGGGGCTCTATAAGGGCCATGC
>JALWRV010000349.1 GCA_027080545.1 Parvularculaceae bacterium | reverse complement strand
AGCTTGGAGGGTTTGCGCCCCTGCCCATCATGGAAGATGTGGACATGATCACAAGAATAAAACAGGCCGGTAGGCTTGGCTTGATTAAGGCAGAGGCGATGACCGATGCCAGCCGTTATCGTCGCGACGGCTATTGGCAACGGGTTTGGCGCAACCGGCGGTGCATGGCCGCTTGGCGGGCGGGAAAAAGCCCTGAAGAGATCGCACAATTTTATGAAAAATAAGAGCCGCCCTTTTCATCTTAAAAACCGTCCGCGCTTGGTGATGTTTGTCAAAGCGCCGATTTTGGGCCACTGTAAAACCAGATTGGCAAAAGAGATTGGTTATGGGGCGATAAATTTTTACCGCCATAGCACCAGACGGCTCATCAAGGCCCTTTATCATCCCCACTTGTGGCAAATGATTCTCGCCATTGATCCCCTGCCCGAAACTTTTTCAAATCGAACCGCCTTATGGCCCTCTAATATTGCCCGCATGGCCCAGCCAAAAGGCGACCTCGGTCAACGCATGGGCTATGTTTTTGACCATGCGCCCCCCGGTCCGGTGATTATTATCGGCTCTGACACGCCGCACATTGATCCAAGCCTCATTGGTCGCGGCTTTGACAGGCTGCGCAGGGATGATGCGATTTTTGGCCCGGCCATGGATGGGGGCTATTGGCTTATTGGCATGGCTCGGCGACGGGCAGCACCGGATCTATTTTCCCATGTGCGCTGGTCGAGCCCCATGGCTTTAAGTGATAGTTTGGCCAGCCTGCCGCAACATTTTGCGGTCAGCCATTTGCCGATTTTGCGTGATATTGATGACAAAAGCGATCTGGCCGCCCTGCCTGATGTGACGCGACAGGTGAAAATGAGATAGGGCTTTGCTCAAGCCACTTTTTGGGCGGTGCGCTTTGCCCCTTCGCCAATTTGTTCAATCAAATTTTCAAAGGCCTGATCTTTTTCGTTGAGCGGCTCTTGCTCATCCGCCAAGCCGATATCTTCTGCCAATGCTGACAGCATGGGCTGTTCTTCCCGTGCTGATTCTTGATCCGCCCCCGGTAAAACACTGACACGCGGCAGGATGATCGATACTTTGGTCCCCTCGCCCAATGTGCTTTCGACCTTCATTTCACCGCCATGCAGTTCGCTTAAAGAACGCACTAGGGCCAGGCCAAGACCGGTGGAGCGACTATGGCGTAAATTATCTGTATGGGCTTGTTCATAGCGCCCGCCCATGCGCGCTACCGCTTCGGCGCTCATGCCAATGCCGGTATCGGTTACACTCATGCGCACCCAATGATCATCCATGGTCAAGGACAGGCTGATGGTACCGGTGCGGGTGAATTTAATGGCATTGGACAATAGGTTGAGGATCATCTGGCGCACCGAGCGGGCATCCACTTGCGCCAGACACAGATCAGTTTCCCCATCAAAGCGCAAGGTTAACCCCGCCTGTTCTGCGGAAAGCTGCATCATCTGCACCGCATCGCGGGCAATCGCAGCGAGATCGCATTCTTCGATTTCAAGCTGGTAGCGCTGTGCTTCGATTTTGGACAGATCCAACAAGTCCGACACCAATGACAAAAGATGGTCACCAGATCGGTGGATCAGTTCCGCATATTCCTGATAGCGCTCATGGCCGAGGGGGCCGAAGGTTTCGCGCTCCATAATTTCTGCAAAACCGATTACCGCATTGAGGGGGGTGCGAATCTCATGGCTGAGATCTGCCAGATGGCGCGCCCGGGCCAAGGCCAGCGCTTCGGCTTCGCTGCGGGCTTCATCCAGCGCCGCACGGGCCAACCGCACCTCGGTGACATCGCGACAAATCGTGCGCAAACGCCCACGGCTTACCGGGGTGATGGTGAGATCCACAAAACGGGTCTCACAATCAGGCCGGATCAACCGGAAAGTGCCGCGCCTATTCTCACGCAACCCAGCCGCCCTGGCGAGTAGGCCAAGAAAGGCACCACGCTGTTCGGGGGCGACAAATTCGCTGAGCGTGTGACCGGAAAGTTGCTCCGGGGCGAGCCCGAGCAAAGGCTGAGCCCCCAAAGAGGCGCGTATAAACCGCCCATCGGCCCCATGAAGCCCGATCATCTCGTCACCGGGGCCAAAAATATCCATCGCGTGCGGGCCTGTGCCGGTCATGCGCCGACCCAGCCCACGAAAAAGCGAGAAAATCGAAGAAAATCCGGCCCCGTCTTTACCTTGTTTATGATCACCAGAGACGGCCCCTGCCGGGTGTCCGCCCGCTGGGGTCAATTGCCCTTGAGGCGCAACAATACCGGCCCCGAAGCGCGGGGGTGACCCGTCTTCGACGCCTCTGTGCGCCTCCTGGCGAAAGGGATTTCTAATCCACGGCCTCATACGAGGTTAACCATGGGGCCATACCTGTTAACGCTTCCTAAATAGGAGGGGGCGAGCCTAAAGAAATCCATTGTCGACGCCTGTTTTTGCGTAAATTTTCGCGGATTTCGGGTTTTGGGTGGCTTGCGGGATTAAAATTTATTAAATTTTCCTCGTGGCCCACTTTATCCCTTCAATCGGCAGGAAATATGGTAGTTTCGCGCCAGTGGAGACCATTAGTTGCGTTGTTAGAGGAGACAGTAATGCAAAATCGGAACATTTCCGGGGTTTTGGGTAAAAATTGGGGTCCCACAAAAATATCAGGGAACAAAATAGCAGGGAAAAAGAAGATTTCGGACCGGCCTATCATCAAGATGGGGGTCGGTTTAGCGCTCCTGCTTGGCATCGTGGCCTGTCAGACCACCGAACCGCCAGCGGTGAATACCACCATTAGCCAGCCGGAAATGACCCCGCTGGAACAACGGGCCAGCGCCTATGTGCAATTTCGGGCCGATATTGACCTTCTGGCCGCGACCGTGGTCGATAGTGATCAGGCCACACGCGATGCCCATAACCGCCTCGCCTCGCACTCGCCAGACATGCTCTCGTCCGGCTGGGTGGCCTATGCGGCGCTGGTAGCGGCAGATGATCCGGCCTTTGCCAAATCGGTTCAAGATGAAATGGTGCGCATGGGCGGGCGTGATCCGTTTTTAAGCGCCATTCGGCAAAACCCCTCCATGGTGTTGAATTTTGCGGGCTCGGATGCGGCCATTGACGATATTTTACAATTCGCCGCCGCTGATGCCACCAAGATCAAAACCCTGTCTGAAGTGTTTATTTCCGAGGCTTACAGCTTGCAAAAAGTAGGCTGGGCAAAACGCAAAATATCCCCCGGCATGTCCCGTGTGGATAGTGCGCGTTCTTGGTCCTATTCGCGCTCCAGCCTTGCCACCCCCTATCTACCAGCCAGCATGAGCTATGGGGTGGTGCAACCTGGGCTGGCCAGTGCCGATGCCTTGTGGACCCCAAGCTGGGGCAATAGTGCCGCCAGCTTTGGTCGCCGGGCCTCTGATGCCACGCCCATCTTGGCCCGGGCGCTTAATCTCGCCGCGCGCTATTCTGTGGGGGATGTCGACAAAGAAGCCGTCGCCACCTTTGCCCGCAATGACCGCGCCAATAAATGTTTGGCCAATGCCAAAATGAATCTCGACCAATGTATCGCTGCCACCAGAACCCCCTATGAGGAAATGTTCTGTCTCGGCAAGCACGGTCTCGGGGATGTCTCGTCTTGTGTTGGCCATGTGGCCAGCGTTGATGGCTAGACATTACCCCCTTTTAAAATCAAAGACGCGCTGAAACATTTTGGCGCGTCTTTTTTGCGCCTCTTTTTTTGTACTCAGGGGGCAAGCCCCCTTTCCCTCAGCCTCTCTCTCGCCTAGTTTCAAAATATGGAAGATTTTGAAACCATTCGCGACAACCTCTCCTTTCTCGATCAATGGGAGGAGCGCTATAAATATATTATTGATCTGGGGCGTCATCTGGCCCCTTTAAGCGAGGCCGAGCGCAGCGATGCCAACAAGGTCAAAGGCTGTGCGTCACAAGTGTGGCTGGTTTTTGATCCGGTCCGCGACGGGAAGGTTTTTTTTCGCGGGGATAGTGATGCCCATATTGTCAAAGGGCTGGTGGCGCTGGTAATCGCTCTTTTTTCAGGCAAACCCCCTGAGGACATTATGGCGTTGGATGAAAAAAAGGCGTTTGCGGCGCTTGATCTTGAGGGCCATCTTACCGCACAGCGGGCAAATGGGTTGGCCTCTATGGTGGGGCGCATCAAACAACAGGCTGAAAGACTAAAAGGATAAGGGGAAAAAGCGTTGAAGGGGGAAAAGCGCCCTAAGCCCGGCTAGCGGCGCCAGCGCCGAAAAGGAATGATCGGTGTGGCGCGCTCAAGAAAAAGCCCCGCGCGCCCTCTTTGCATCATCATATCGCTTGTCTGCAGCCCTTTTACTTCCAGCAATTCGGCCATGCGGATACGTTCCATCTCCCGGCGCATACTGGCCTCAAGACGCTCTAATTGCATGTCGAAAATCAATTCATCGCGCTTGTCTTCGACCCGTCTGCAGGCATGGGAAACGGTGGTGCGATCACGGGCAAAGGCCGTGGCGATGTCGGAAAGGCTAACCGCTGCTACCACATGGGTCAGATACATGGCGACCTGACGGGCCAGCGCGATATGGGCGCGGCAACGGTTGGGCGCGTTCAGCGCATCATCGGAAACGTCAAACGCTTCCGCCGCGATGCGCCTTGCCGCGTCGGCACATTGTGTGTGCCAGCCCCCTTGGGCTTCATCATAATTTTTTTCAACCACTGGTTTCGGCTCCAATGCAACTCGCCCGACCAGGGATGGCCCCTACACCCATTATAAGATGCAATCTGGGGGTGAGGATAAGTTTTTAATATCCCATGAAGGGCGCGAACCAAGAAAGAACATTGACCAATTATTCAGCCGGAAGCTGCACAGCAGAACATGATTCTGATAGGGGTGGGCCATTCTGGCACAAAGGCGGCTGCCAAATATGATTGGGGGCTTGAGCCCTAGGCCACCCAGTAAAGGAAGACCAGCGCCACCGCCAGCACCACAGCCGTCCACAGGGCCATGAAGCCTACAGGCCAATTGCGGGCCAGCGTTCCTTCGGGGCCATGGGTGCGGTGGGTGCGCGCCATGACACGCGTCACCACCTCTTGCGCCCCGCCCCATAGCCAACGCCACAGCGACACAATGAGGCTGACAATTTTGAACAGCAATGCCCGCCCCGGCACCCGGTAAAGCCAATCGAAATCGAGATTGGTTGAGGGCACTTCCGGCGGATAGAGTTTAAACTTGATGAGCAAGGCGAAAGCCAGAACCGCAAACAGCAACAGCTGTAACTGCTCGACAATATGATAGGCGCTATAGGGGTGATAGTCGGCGATTTGTTCCTGATAGGGCAGAAGGTTGAACAAAGGCTCGGGGTAGAGGCCGATGCCGACACTCAACACCGCCGATAGCCCCATGGCAATCAACATCATCGGGGGGGCTTCTTTGGGCCGCTTGCCGCTGTCATGGGCAAAGAAGGTGAAATAGGGAATTTTAATCCCCGCATGTTCCAACACCCCAGCCGAGGCAAACAATAAAATCAACCAAATGATAAAATTATGGCCTTCCGCCGCCCCGTCAAGAATGAGCCCCTTGGTAACGAACCCGGCAAACCCCGGAAAGGCGGAGATCGACAAGGCACCGATGAGGCAGAACATCAAGGTCAAAGGCATGGTGCGATAAAGCCCCCCCAACTCGGTGGCTTTGGAGGTGCCGGTGCGATACATGGCTGCCCCCACAGACATGAACAACAGGCTTTCAAATATAATATTTGAAAAAGCATAGCCCACCGCCCCATTCATGGACGCGGCCGTGCCAAAGCCAATGCCGGTTAACATAAACCCAACCTGGTTGTTGATGGAATAGCTCAACACTTTGCGCAAATCATTTTCGATAAGGGCGAAGAAAATGGGAAAAATGGTCATCACCGCGCCAATCCAGATCAATTCCGGTGTGCCTGCAAAGACCCGCGCCATCAAATAGACCGCCAGCTTGGTGGTGAACACAGACAGGATGATGGTACCACCAAGGGTCGATTTCGGATAAGAATCCTGCACCCAATTATGCAACAGGGGAAAAGCCGACTTAACGCCAATGGCGATGAACAACATTAAGGCCGCCGGATTGAACAGGCCGCTCGGGTCGCGCAGGTCCAGCGCCCCAATCGCCAGCGCCCCTGATTGGCGAAACAAGATAACAATACCGCCAAGCAATAATACGCCGGACGCGATTTGAATGACCATATAGCGCATACCCGCCAGATAGGTCTCTCTGGTGCGGGGCTGCCATACCAGAAAAACAGAAGTAAGCGCCGCCAATTCCCACCAGATGAAAAGCGTAATCCAATCACCGGCCAATACCCCGCCCATGGCGGCAGCCGGATAGGCCAGACTGGCCCAACATTCGGTGGCGTTTTTAACGCCCCATGAATAGATGATGTTGAGGGTGACCGCGATATGAAACACGATCAGAAAAAGCCGTGACAACACATCGAATTTCATCGGCGTCAAGTCTAGCCCGAACAAGGAAAGGACGGTTTGATCTCCCACTTCCATGCCCATCAGACGCATCGCTGAAAACCCGGTTATCAACAACATGGCCGGGCGGCGCATAATGGTGGGCAGGGCGATAATAATAAACGCCCCTAAAAGCAAAATCACACCAGGATTATCGGACAGCTCCAACATCAGACTATTCCCGCTCCTGATAATAATTTTCTGGTCGGCCTACCAGTTTGCGCAAATGCTGACCGACCAACACAATTAGGCTGAACATGACAAACCCAAAACCGGCAAAAAATACAGGCACCGTTTCAACCGCAAAATGCGGATGTTCTTTTTGCCAAAAAAAGCCGGCCACAAGTGCCGCCGCACAGGAGAGATAGAGAAACCACAAAAAGCCACGCACAAAGGCCGGATGGTCCGCCCAGCCAATATTTTTTTTATCCTCAGGTGAATGGTGTGACATTTAAGCCCCTCCGATCAACGGTGATAGGAATTTGTACAAATCCCCCACAAGGAAAAACAACGCTATCGTGCCGACAGCGGTAAGCAAGGGCGGCAATAGACACAAGAACGGCGCCTCTTCGCGGTCTGACCACCGCCAAGGGGGGGGCTCAATTTCTGCCAAGCCGTGATGATTATCAGGCGCCATGTAAAAGGCCTTGATCGGGATCGACAGGAGATAGATGACGTTGAGCACCGATGACAGGGCCAGCACAAAAATGATGGCCAATTGCCCGGCATCTGCCGCGCCGACCATGAGGAAAAACTTTGGCCACATGCCGCCCATGGGGGGCAGGCCAATAATCGACAAGGCCCCGATAAAAAAGAGCCCAAAAGTGATTGGCATTTTACGGCCCAGGCCCGACATTTCAGAAACCAGCGTCTTGTGGTGGGCCACATAGATCGCCCCGGCACACATGAACAAGGTCATTTTGCCAAGCGCGTGCATGGCGATTTGCATGGAGCCACCCATGACCCCCATGGAATTCGCCAACATCGCCCCCAGACTGATATAGGCCAGCTGGGACACAGTGGAATAGGCCAATCGCGCCTTTAGATTATCCTGCGCCATGGCTATGGCCGAGGCCAACAGGATGGAAAGAGCCGCGATCCAGATGAAAGCTATGTTGGCACCGCTTTGGCTGAGAAAATCCGTACCAAAAATATAGAGGGCGACCTTCATCACCCCGAACACCCCTGCCTTGACCACCGCCACAGCGTGAAGAAAAGCAGAAACCGGCGTTGGAGCCACCATGGCGTTGGGCAGCCAAGAATGGATCGGCATCAAGGCCGCTTTGCCGATGCCGAACATGTAAAGGGCCAGCAGCCCCATCACCACCCATGAATGTTCGTCAAGGGAGCCTGCGAGAATGCCCCCTTCGGTAAAATCGCCACCACCGGTTAAAACATAAGTCAGGACAATGGCCGGTAATAATAGGGCAATGGAGGTGCCCATCAAAATGCCAAGATAGATATTGCCGCCGCGCATCGCCTTTTCATCACCCTTATGGGTGACAAGCAAAAAGGTTGAAAGGGTCAAGGCTTCATAAAACAAAAAGAAGGTGATGAGATTGGCCGACCAAGCAATGCCCAGAGCCGCAACAATTGCCAAAGCGAAACACATATAAAAACGTGTTTGATGTTTTTCGTTGGTGCCGCGCATATAGCCGATGGAATAAAGCGAATTGACAATCCACAAACCGCTGGCGATGAGTGAAAACAAAGCCCCCAGCGGCTCCAGCTTGAACGATAGGGAAAGGCCGGGCATCATTTCAAACAGCGGCACTTCCGGGCGCGCCCCTTGCGCAACGCTGTTAAAAACAATCAACACCAGATAGAATGTCACCCCGGCGGTGATCAGTGTTATGCCTTCGCGCACATTCGGGGCCTTGTCGGCCAGCATAATGCCGAGCATACCCAAAAGCGGCGCTGCCAGAGCATAGATCATTGCCTCTTCAGGAGAAAACAGACCTAACATCACATCGCCCCTCCCGCATCAACGCCCATTAAAATAGACGCCGCCCGCCGGGTCAGGGCAATCAAGCCGCCCCCTTGCAAGCCGAAATAAATATTAGCCAGCACCATTACCCACAGGCTCACCCGCATCAATAAAGGCGGGCGGACAACCGGTTTGGTGAAGGGACCACTTTCCGGCAAGGGTTGCAACATTACCCGCACCACCCGCATCAAATAGACCACCGCCAATAATGACGACAGCACGATGAGAAAGCCCGCAATGGTGGGCGTGAGGCCCCCCTTATCAAAACTTGCCTGTAGCAATGCAAATTTAGAAATAAACCCTGCCGTGCCCGGTATCCCCGCCAAGCTCATGGCCGCGATGACCATGCCCCAAGCGGTCCATGGCATACGTTTGGCCAAGCCTTGAAAGGCGCTTAATTGATGGGACCCAAGGCGCAACACCACACAGCCCACGGCCATAAACAAAGCGGCCTTCATAAAAGCATGGTTGACTAGGTGCAGCAGCCCGGCCGCGACCCCATCGACTGTGCCCAATGAAATACCCAGCAGCATATAGCCAATCTGGGCCACCGACGAATAGGCCAGCATCATTTTTATATCATCTTGGAACATCGCCGCCAGCGACGCCACAAACATGCCCGCCACACCCAATATGAGGAAAAAGTCGAGAGCGACCGACAGGAACGGAAAGTCAAACCCGAACACTGTGTAAAGGAATCGCAACATGATATAGACTGCAACCTTGGTGGCGGTGGCGGCAAGAAACGCGGTGATGCTCGATGGGGCATAGCTGTAAGCTGGGGGCAGCCAGAGATGCAACGGCAACATGGCAAGCTTTAACCCCAGACCGGTGACGATGAAAGCAAAGGCCGCCTTGACCACGCGATTGTCTTGGCCCACCAAGCGCTCATGCAAATCGATCATGTTGAGGGTGCCGGTCGCCATATAGAGCAGCCCAAGGCCAATGACGAAGAAAGTGGCCCCGATGGTGCCCATCACCAGATAGTTGAAGGCGGCGGTTAGCGCCCGTCGATCCCGCCCAGCCCCCATGGCCACCAACACATAGGTTGAAAGCGAGGAAATCTCGAGAAACACAAAGACATTGAAGGCATCCCCCGTAATGGTGACGCCGATCAATCCGGCAAAGCACAACAATAAGGCGGTATAAAAGGCCGGTGTCTGTTTATGGGCGATTTCGTCGCGCACCGACGGACCCGCATAGGGAAAAACAACCGCCGCAACAAAGCTGATAAGCGCCAGCACCATGCCATTGGTTAGATCAATGCGATAGGCAATCCCCATGGGGGCCGACCAACCGCCCATGGCGTAGGAGATGGTGCCATTGATCCATACTTGTTCCAGCAAGATCAAGGACAGGGCAAAGGTGGCCCACGCAACCAATGTGGCCCACACCCAAGGCGCTCTACCAGCGGGCAATAAAAGACAAAGGGGCGCTGCCACAAAAGGCAGGACAACCGGCAATACGGGTAATTGGGCGATGAAATCCATACTGCTAAGCCGCCCCCTTTGCGCTGGTTTCGTGAGGGAAAGACGGGGTGCCGAACTCGGCAATGGCATCGGCGGCTTCTAATTCATCTTCTTCGATGGTGCCATAGGCCTCGCGTATGCGCACCGCAAGCGCCAGCCCCACCGCCGTGGTCGCCACCCCAACCACAATCGCCGTTAGAATGAGAACATGCGGTAAGGGGTTTGAATAGATGACATCGGCCAATGGCGAAACAATGCGCGGCAAAGGCTGGTAGACCTCTATCGTGTCAGCCACCGATTGCAGCCCTAGGCTTGAAGATTGCGCCATGTCTATGGGGGCGTCATGGGAGATAATCCCATTACTTATGCTATTGGTGGTGACTTCGCTGCTGGCGCTCACATCCAAAGCGTTGCCGGCCATCATATCACTTTGATGCAAATCATTACCCGTGGCCAAATCGCCACCATGATCTGCTGCACCCATCTCTTGCCCTGAGGTCTCGCGCCCAGAAGTCTCGTGCCCAGAAGTCTCGTGCCCAGAAACTTCATGGTGCGCACCCTCGGGTCGAAAGGTGAGATGGGTCCATTGGTCATCCGCCAACCCCTCTTTCAACCGCTTGTCATAATCTTCTTCGGTAAAAATAGGCGCTGTGCCGCCCATGATCTTGCCCATGGAAATATAGAGAACAAATACCGAGGTTTGAAACAGGTTAAGCCCGATCAGGGTTTTGACCAGATTGCCCCGACTAATCACCGTATAGAGACCAACCATCATCAAGGCGATGACGATCCAGTAATTATAGCGCTCCAAGATTATATCCCACATGATCGCTTTACCAATCCTCGTCGCTAATTTCGGGCTCGCGACCAGCGAAATAGTAAAAAATGGTCAGCATGGATGAAAACACCGCCATGCCCACGCCCAACTCAACCAGAAAAATTCCCATATGCTGGCCGGCATTGTGATGGGAATTGGGGGCCAGCACATAATAGTCGAGAAAATTACCCCCTAAAAACAGGGTGACCACCCCGGTGCCTGCATAGAGCAACAGGCCGGTGACCATGAAATAAGGCAGCACCGATGGCGGCACCGCCTTTTGCGTGGTGCGCAAACCAAAGCCGAGGGCAAATAAAATAAACGCGCTGGCAAAAATGACCCCCGCTTGGAAACCGCCACCGGGACCGTAATCACCATGAAATTGCACATAGAGTGCGAACAATAAGATCGGGGCAAAAAAGAGCTTGATCATCACCCGCAAAATCAGATGATCCATCATGGCGCATCCTCCCGTCCGATTGGACTGTTCGCAGTGGGGGCTGGGCTTTTTTGCCCTGTTGAATTTTGCGCTGTTGAATTTTGTGCCGTGCTGTCACTCGATGGGCTTGCTTCAGGTTCCGGGGGCACATCCGATACCACGCGCCCACCGCGCTCAGAGCCAAGCCCCAACAGCAACATGACCCCGAGAGCAGCGGTAAAAATAACCGCAGTTTCGCCCATCGTGTCATAGCCGCGATAAGAGGCCAGAACCCCGGTGACAATGTTCGGCATGGAAATTTCTACCGCCATCCGGTCTACATAGGCTTGGCCCACATAGGCATTTGCCGGGGCCATGGGATCGCCATAAAGCGGTGCATCAAAAGTGGCATAGACCAGCGCCCCGCCGACCACCACACACACCAATAAAGCCAAAAATGCATGTCCCGGCACAAACGGCTTTTCGCGCCGCGCGGTCAACAACATCGCTGAAAGCATCAATATGGTGGAAATGCCAGCCCCCACGGCCGCTTCCGTAAACGCCACATCCACCGCGTCGAGCGCGACAAAAAACAAGGCACTTAAAAAGCTGTAAATGCCGGACAACATTACCACCCCGAACAGGCGCCGCATGCGCAGCATGGCGATTGATACCACCAGCAGCAAAGTCAAAATGGAGATCTCGATAAACTGCATCAAATTGGCGCTGGGTTGAAAATCTGAGATCAACTGTAAGGGCTCGTTCATACACCCTCTCCTTGTGTCTCATCATCGCGATCCGGGGCGATATCTTCATGGGTCAATTCCGGGCCAATCAAGGGGTTCAAACCACCGACCCAAGCCGCATGGGCAATTGAATGGGTCGAAACCGGCGAGGTGAACATCATAAAGAACATGATAAAGCCAAGTTTGACGATGACTTGCCAATCACCGCCCGATTGCAAAATCATCCCGATCAAAATCAGATCCGCCCCCATCGTATCGGTGATGCCTGAGGCGTGCATACGGGTGTAAAAATCCGGAAACCGCAACAGGCCGAGGGCGCCGGTAAGCACGAAAAAACTGCCCGCGGCAAAAAATGACAGGCTGGCAAAATGGATCACACTATCCATCGGAGCCTCCTGTCTTGCGCGCTTCGAGGGTCCGCGCCCGCATGCCACGCCCCATGGTCCGGTAGCGAAAAAATTTCAATATGGCGATGGTCGCGATGAAATTCATCAACGCATAGAGAAGCGCAATGTCGAGAAAATCAGGCCGACCAGTGATGAACCCCATCAACCCCAACAATAAAATGGTTTTGGTGCCAAAGCTATTGCCCGCCAACACCCGGTCATAAAGGGTTGGCCCTATTAAAGCACGGCCAAGGGCCAAGCCCATTGCCACCAAAATGGCGGTCGCTGCAGCGACAAACATCATCATGTCTTACCCCCGTCAACATGATTATGGGTGCTGGTGGCCCCTGTCTTTTTAGGGTTTTTAGCCCCGCGCTCCACCCGGCATACTTTGTCACCCATATCTTCGATAGCCGCCACATCCGCCAACCCATCAGTAAGCGCATGGATGAGAATATCATCTTTTAGCACCTCAACGCTGACCGTGCCGGGGGTCAGGGTTATGGAGTTGGCGAAGGTGGCAATGCCGGTATCGCTGCGCTGTTTTGCTTTTACCCGGATCATTCGTGGGCTGAGAGACATTTTCGGCGACCAGACCTGCCATGCGACAATGAAATTGGCCTTGCCAATCTCGATCACCAACCACAGCCAATAAAGGAAAATACCGGGCAGCAACCCCAGCGGCACGCTGTCTTCGTCAAGAATACCCATATGCAGGGTCAACCATGCGCACAGAAGCGCACTGGTTACGCCAAACAGCAGAAGGGTCGATTCATGGAAAAATCCCGACATTAACAGCCACAAGAACATGAGCCCGGCAGCTAGGGCCACATAGCGGCCCGCAACATTCATCAAGAATTTGACCATACTGCCCCATCGGTTTGGCGTATGGTCTCAAAATCCAGATTTCGACGGAAAAATCAACATTTTTTCCCCGCTTTGGGGAGAAGCAATCGCTTAAACGGCCCCCAGATAGGAACTATCCGCATTGGTGGGAGCTGTGGCGGCTATGGGCTCGACTTTTGCCGTTCTCGATAGCTCTTTGCGCCAATCCCAATAGCGCAGGATGGTGCGGGCATAATCCCGTGACAGACTATCGAAAATGGCC
>JALWRV010000348.1 GCA_027080545.1 Parvularculaceae bacterium | reverse complement strand
ATCCACACCGATATAATGAAAACTCAGGCCCTAAAACAAGCGCTTGATCATTATCAATTTGATGTTGCCTTCGGCGGGGCGCGACGCGATGAGGAAAAATCTCGCGCCAAGGAACGCATTTTCTCCTTTCGCTCCGCGAACCATCGTTGGGATCCAAAAAATCAACGGCCGGAATTATGGAATATTTATAATAGCCGCATTCACAAAGGTGAAAGCATCCGCGTATTTCCCATGTCCAATTGGACCGAGCTGGATATTTGGCAATATATATACAAAGAAAAAATAGAAATTCCTTCTCTCTACTTTGCAGCAGAACGCCCCGTAGTGAAGCGTGATGGCCTATTGTTAATGGTCGATGATGAACGTTTTCCGTTAAAGGATGGCGAGAAACCAGAAATGAAAATGGTCCGCTTTCGCACATTGGGCTGTTACCCCTTGACCGGAGCCGTTGAATCAACCGCCAGCACTTTAAGTGAAATTATTCAGGAAACCCTGCTCACCGTGACCTCTGAACGTGAAGGCAGGGCCATTGACCATGATACCGCCGCTTCAATGGAACAAAAGAAGCAGGAGGGGTATTTCTAGCATGTCGCATCAAGATGAATTGATCAGCAAAGATATTATCGCCTATTTACAAGCACAGGAGAATAAAAGTTTCCTGCGTTTCATCACCTGCGGGTCCGTAGATGACGGTAAGTCTACGCTCATTGGTCGCCTGCTTTTCGATTCTAAAATGATCTACGAAGATCAGCTCTCCTCTATTGAACAGGATAGCAAACGCGTTGGCACACAAGGCGATAATATCGACCTCGCATTATTGGTTGATGGCCTCGCCGCCGAACGCGAACAAGGCATCACCATAGATGTGGCCTATCGATATTTTTCTACCGACAAGCGCAAATTCATTGTCGCCGACACCCCCGGCCATGAGCAATATACCCGCAACATGGCAACGGGCGCCTCAACCGCCGATCTCGCGGTCATTTTGATTGATGCGCGACACGGGGTCATGCCTCAGACAAGACGCCACTCATTCATTACCTCTCTACTTGGCATCCGCCATATTGTGGTGGCGATCAATAAGATGGATTTGGTGGGTTTTTCTCAAACCCGTTTTGAAAAAACAAAACAAGACTATCTCTCCTTCACCACCAAATTCGGTTTTAAGACCATAGACTTTATTCCCATGTCGGCACTTGATGGCGATAATGTCCTGCATCAAAGCAAGCGCATGCCTTGGTTTGACGGGCTTCCTCTTCTACCCTTTTTGGAACAGGTTTCGGTTACACGCGACAAGAGCAAAGCTGGCTTTCGCCTACCCGTTCAATGGGTCAACCGCCCCAATCTCGATTTTCGAGGTTTTGCCGGCACGATTGCTGCAGGACAGATTAAAAGGGGAGATGACATTATTGCCATCCCCTCTGGCAAGCGCTCCAAAGTTTCCCGCATTGTTACTATGGATGGCGATCTCGAAGAGGCTGGAGCCGATCAAGCCGTCACCCTGACCTTAGAAGATGAAATAGATATTTCCCGTGGGGATTTTCTTTGTTCCGTCCGTGATCCAGCCGCCCAATCCGATCAGTTTGCCGCCCACCTCATCTGGATGAGCGATAAGCCCTTGCTGCCAGGTCGCCAATATTTTATTAAAACCACCAATAACACTGTGTCAGGCACGATCACCGATCTTAAATATAAAATAAATATCAATGATTTTTCTCATGAAGCCGCTAAAACCTTGGCCTTAAACGAAGTTGGCGTCTGCAACCTATCCCTGGGAAAGCCCATCGCCTTTGATGCCTATAAGGACAATCGCAAAACCGGTAGCTTCATTATCATTGACCGCCAGACCAACGGCACGGTTGGTGCTGGCATGATTGATTTTTCTTTGCGTCGTGCCGATAATGTGGTGTGGCAACAGCTTGAGATTTCTCGGAAAGAGCGCGCAAGCGCCAAACATCAAAAACCCGCCGTTTTATGGTTTACCGGTCTCTCCGGCTCCGGCAAATCAACCATCGCCAATCTGGTCGAAAAACGCCTCTATGATTTGGGCCGACATACCTATATTCTCGACGGCGACAATGTTCGCCACGGTCTTAACAAGGACCTCGGATTTACAGACGCGGATCGGGTGGAAAATATACGTCGCGTAGCCGAAGTTGCAAAACTCATGACTGAGGCGGGACTCCTGATTATGGTCTCCTTTATCTCGCCATTTCGCAATGAGCGCCAGATGGCTCGGGCGCTCATTGGCGATGATGCCTTCATCGAAATTTATGTGGATACACCGCTAGAGATCGCTGAATCCCGCGATGTGAAAGGCCTCTATAAAAAGGCCCGGGCTGGCGAGATCAAAAATTTCACCGGTATCGATTCAGCCTACGAGGCGCCCCAAAATCCGGAATTGGTGGTCAATACGGTAAAAAATTCCGCCGCCCAATCGGCCGAGCTTATTGTCAACTATCTGGCAAGCCATGGCTATTTGGAGGGCTAAGGCCAAAGCCCCCTAAAACGCCTGGCAGGGGGCGATTTTTTTCATGAATCGCCCTTTCTGGGGCTGCCAAACGGTTGACAAACAGGCTGGTTTTTTTGTCTAAAGCAGTTCTTTTCAAACGCTCATATTTATCGGGGGCAGGCGAGCAGAAGAGAAGATGGCGGAGTAGCTCAGTTGGTGAGAGCGCAGGATTCATAACCCTGAGGTCGGCAGTTCAAATCTGCCCTCCGCTACCATCTCGCTTCCAAAACTTTCCTCGAAAACCCTAGGCGCAATCCGGGAATTGGCGTATTTTGACAATCCTTGCCCGACCTGACGGACAAGGCACTGCTATCCTTCCTTGATAGCCTCTGGAGATTAACCTTATGGCGAAAATCTATCCGGTGATCATGTCCGGCGGTGCGGGCACAAGGCTATGGCCCCTCTCGCGCAAGAGGGCCCCTAAACAATATCATGCAATGGTCACCGAACGTTCCATGTTCGCGGAAACCCTCAAGCGCCTACAAAGCAATAATGATTTGGATGTGGCCGATCCCATCATCATTTGTGCTGAAGGACATCAGGATTTAATCATCCAGCAATGCGAAATAATGGCCATACAACCAACCGCCATCATTATCGAACCCGCACCCCGCAATACGGCAGCCGTCAGCGTTATCGCCGCTTCCTATGTGAGACAGCGGGATCCCGAAGGGATCATTTTGCTACTTCCTTCAGATCATCATATTACCGATTCTCGCGGTTTCTGGACGGCAATCGCCAACGGTCTAGCTAGCGCTCAAACCGCCCATCTCGTTACTCTAGGCATACAACCACGTTCTCCGGAAACCGGCTTTGGCTATATCAAGCGTGGCACCCCGCTCGCCCCCTCCGTCTATGCCATTGATGCCTTCAAGGAAAAACCAAGCGAACAATATGCCCTCGAATTTATTGCCGATGGTAATTATTTCTGGAATGCCGGCATTTTTCTGTTTCGCGCAGCCACCATGTTGCAAGAATTTACCC
>JALWRV010000347.1 GCA_027080545.1 Parvularculaceae bacterium | reverse complement strand
CTGCGTGTTTTTGTTGATTTCCCCTTCTATCAATCGACAAACACAAGCTTCGGCGCCAGCCGAAAGATTCAGTACCTGTTTGCCCTTGCGGGTGGTGGCCATCATGTCCTGTTCTTTGACGATAAATCCATAGCCGCTGGTCGAAGCCAATAGGAACAGGCGATCCTGTCCTTGAATATGCACTTGAGCGACCCCGTCATCATTGCCCATATCAACCATGAGACGGATGGGCTCGCCATGGCCGCGACCACCGGGCAAATCCTTCACATCCAAAGTATAAAATTTACCATTGGTGGCAAAAAGGCTGATCTTATCAGTGGTTTGTGCATGGAGTACAAACCCAGCGCGGTCGCCTTCTTTATATTTAATCTCGTCTATCTTCTCCACATGGCCTTTAATGCAGCGCACCCATCCTTTATCGGATATCACCACCGTTACCGGTTCTTTTTCAAGAAAATCATCTTCGTTAAAGTCAATTTCATCCGGCGCGGCTTCAATCATAGTGCGTCGGCGCCCTGTTTCGGACTTTGGATCAAACAGTTTTTTCACGGCCCGCAATTGATCTGCAATTTCTTTTTGCTGTAAGGCTTCTGATTTAAGCAGGGCTCTCAAGGCTTTTTGTTCCTTTTTTAAACCCTTATGTTCAGTTTTGATCTCCATTTCTTCCAGCTTGCGCAAGGACCGCAAACGCATGTTCAAAATTGCCTCGGCCTGAACATCGGATAGTTTAAAGGCCTTCATCAGCTCAGCCTTCGGCTCATCCTCATAGCGAATGATCCGAATAACTTCATCAAGATTGAGATAGGCAATTAAAAACCCGTCGAGAATTTCCAATCGGTGAGCAATTTTATCAAGTCGCCATTTTGAGCGACGCACCAACACATCAAACCGATGTTCAAGAAAGGCGTTTAAGACCTCGCGCAATCCCATTACCCGAGGCACGCCATCCTTATCCAACACATTCATGTTCAAGGAGACACGGTTTTCCAGATCGGTCTGTTTGAACAGGGCGCTCATAACCAGTGCTGGGTCGATATTTTGCGATTTAGGCTCCAGCACCAACCGTATATCTTCCGCGCTCTCATCGCGCACATCGGTAATCAGGGGTAATTTCTTATTATTGATCAGATCAGCAATGCGTTCGACCAATTTCGATTTTTGCACCTGATAAGGAATTTCCGTAATCACAATCTGATAGCGCCCTCGGGGCAGGTCTTCGCGTTGCCACTTTGCCCTGATCCGAAAGCCGCCACGCCCAGTGGCGTAGGCTTCGATCATCTGTTCTTCCGGTTCAATGCAAATAGCCCCTGTGGGCAGGTCCGGCCCTTTGACATATTTCATCAAGGTGGTGGTTTGCGCATTTGGGGCTTTTATCAGATGCAAGCAAGCATCGATGAGCTCACCCACATTGTGAGGCGGGATCGACGTCGCCATACCCACAGCAATGCCCGATGAGCCATTGGCCAACAGATTGGGAAAGGCTGCTGGCAGCACAATTGGTTCCTTGCCTTCGCCATCATAAGTATCGCGAAAATCGACCGTGTTTTCATCAATACCATCAATCAGTAATTTTGCGGCTTCGGTAAGGCGGCTTTCCGTATAGCGCATGGCGGCGGCATTATCCCCGTCTACATTGCCAAAATTGCCTTGCCCATCGATCAACGGAACCCGTACAGAAAATTCCTGTACCAAGCGCACCATCGCGTCATAAATCGCCTGATCCCCATGGGGGTGGAAATTACCCATCACCTCACCAACCACTTTGGCAGACTTTTTAAACCCACCACCGGGGTTTAATTTCATTTGCCGCATGGCATAGAGGATGCGCCGATGCACCGGCTTCAGGCCGTCTCGCACATCAGGCAAAGCGCGGGCCGTGATGGTCGATAGCGCATAGGCCAGATAACGCTGGGACAGCGCTTCAGACAGGGGTTCAAGGAAAATGTCTTCGGTGATTTGAGGTGATTTAGCCATGGGTTCAGCTAGCCGTTTTTGCCCCCTTTTGCCAAGCCAAATCAGCCAATTTCTAGCCCTTTGCCCATCTATCCAATTTTTTCAGGAAGGCCGCTCTGGCCTCGGGCAAAGATTTGTGGGCCGGAGCAAACAGTTTTTGCTCAATGAAATAGCCAGTCATTTTTAAAGCCGCTGGAATATCTTGCCGCTGGGGGTCTCCCTGATCAATAAGAAAAGCCGGCAAGGGTAAGAGGCGATCTTGATATGGCAACCCTGCCTCAATCGACACCGCTCTGGCTGTTTTTGGCGACATAAAGGCCAAGGACGCCCCATCCTCCACCAATTGACCGGTTGCCGCGCAGCTCTTTAAATCAAGCCCAGCCCCGAGGGCTTCCAGCAGACCTAATTCCCATTTGGCATAGAGTATCGGCCACAAATCAGGCTCTTCCATATTGGCCAGTAAAACTTTGGTGGCTTCGAACAGCTGTGGTTCTGCATCCCGTTCCGGCAACAGGGCCGATAGGGTGTGGCAGCAGGCACTCAAAGCCAATAGGGCTAAAGGATCCCCCATGGCTTTGGCGGCATGTGGCTTGCTCAATTCTACAATGAAATGCCCAGTTTGACTTTCATGTCGCCCGCGCCATGTAAATTGCACCTCGTTCCCGCTTTGCAAGATCGGTTGTTTGGTCCGCGATTGCCCCCCATGCACCATCGCGGTCCAGCGCCCCGCTGATGCGCAAAATATTTCCACCATGGCGTGACTTTCCCCATGCGGGCGCGCTCCAAGAATGATGCCATCATCACGCCATTCCATTAGCGGCTCCCTTGAGGTTAATCGGCAATATCCAATCCCATCTCACGATAGCGTGCTGGATCGTTTTGCCAATTTTCCCGCACTTTGACGAATAAGAACAAATGTACAGGGCAATCAAACAAATCACCAAGCTCCTCACGGGCCGCCTGCCCCACCGTCTTGATGGTTTGACCCTGACGTCCAAGCACCAGTTTTTTTTGCCCATCACGCTCCACATAAATGGTCTGCTCTAAGCGCAAATCACCCTTTTTGGTGCGCTCCCATTTTTCGGTTTCAACTGTCAGCGCATAGGGTACTTCTTGATGAAGGCGCAGGAAAAGTTTCTCGCGAGTGATTTCGGCGGCCAAAAGACGATCGGTGATGTCCGATAATTGATCTTCTGGATAGAGGAAGGGGCCGGGCCGGGCTTGCTCGACAAAATAGGCCTGCAATTCTTTGAGGCCGTAATTTTTAGCCGCTGACACCAGAAAGGTTTTGGCAAAATTTCCCAAACTGTTCAGCTCTTCTACGATTGGCAACAGCTTGTCCCGGGACATTTGATCTATTTTATTCAACACCAGCACCGCGCTGCGACCTTCCTGCTTTAAGCGCTCGATAATCGCCTCGGTATCTTCGCGAGAGCGCCGACCAATTGCCAGCTCCTTACCGCTTGCAAAAGCCGCATCATGCCAAGCTTTGGCATCCACAATGACAGCCCGGCAGTCGCTATCTTCGGCCCCTTCCCAAGCG
>JALWRV010000346.1 GCA_027080545.1 Parvularculaceae bacterium | reverse complement strand
CTCCAGCTAGACATCGATTTTGCAGCGGGTGTCGCAGATACGCTCACCATCAATGGTGTGACTTCGGGTACCACTATGCTGCTTCTAAATGAGCTGACGCCATCAACAAAATTAGGCCAGAGAGTTTTACTGGTGGATGCTGCGGTCGGCACCGCGTCAGATGCTTTTGTATTTAATTCCACTGCTCAGAGTAGTAGTCCATTCCAGACCATTAGGTTGGATTATGACGCAATAACAGGAGACTTTTCGGCCTTCAATTCCATTACCTCACGCGTTTTCGAATCCACCAAGCTGGCAGAAGCGACGCAATCGCTCTGGTACCGCAGCGCTGATGCCTGGTCCGAGCAACGTGCCAAGGCGGGGCTTGACGTTGCTGAGAACTCTCATTGGGTGACAGTCTACGGAGCTAGGTCTAAACGCAAAGAAACTTTTGTTGATCCAACCAGCTTTGCTACTGTGAATAGCGTGCTGGATTATAAGCAAAATGATACGGGCATTCAGGTGGGTATTGACTTTGGTCGCAGCGAATATATTAGGTTGAGCTTGACCGGTGGTTATTTATCTACCCGACAGAAATTTGTTGCAACTGGTAACCGCGCCACCTTTGACGTGTTCAATATTGGCGCTTCTACGCGCTATAGAATAGGTAAGCTTATTGCCGATGCCCTGCTAAAATATGACTTTATGTCGGGCAAGGTATTTGATCCTGCTGTAGGCGGCTTCAATGGTGATCTCAATGGCAACGCTATTGGGGGACAGCTCCAGCTTGCTTATCGTATGGGTGACGATATCTCATATCTCCAACCGCATGGTGGTCTCGAATATCAACAAAGCGACCTTGACGATCTCGTGATCAATGATTCAGAGAAATTCATCTTTGGTAAGATGAACGGGACGCGCGCTAGTGCAGGACTTCGACTTGGTGGTCAAAGTGAGCGTCAAAATAGTACCGTGATTGGTTATTATTTTGATGCCAAAGCTATACATGAGTTTGAAGGAGAGAGTGCAATCCGATATCTAGCTGGTAATGAGAGTGTAAGTTTCAAAAACAACAGCATAGATACCTACGGGCATATTGCGGCTGGTATATCCATGGAAGGTAAAGGGACCCTTGATGGTTTTTTACGTGTTGAAGGCGATATTTCAGAAGACTTCAACAGCATCGGTGCTCATGCCGGTTTGAATATGATGTTTTAAGTCATGGGTGATCTACGTTAAAAGTGTTCAGAATAAATAAATATATGATGTTAAGTTCCAGCATTGATTTTGAAGTGGAATATCTGATCCATAATATTCTGATAAACTTTGATTTCGTGTGAGAAGAGCTATGGTGGTTGTGTTATGATACGCCATAATGCCATCGCAGGAATAAGTATCAACATAGAGGCTTGAGGTTAATCCCTAAAAGTCTGAACGGCTTATAAGAAATTAAGTTATGAATCAAATGTGGGAATAAATGTGGGGATAAGACCCCAACAAATCATAAACGTTCAAATATTACAATAGGTTATATAAAATAACTGGCGGACAGGAAGGGATTCGAACCCTCGAGACGATTCCTCGCCTACTCCCTTAGCAGGGGAGCGCCTTCGACCACTCGGCCACCTGTCCACCGGCGAAAATGTCAGAATTCTCGCGGATTGCAAGGAGAATGTGGATTTATTCTGGGCAGGCGGCGGTAGCGAGATAATCACGTAATTGCTGGGCGTTCAAATCCCGGGCATTGCTAGGCCCCGTTTCGTCCAGACGACCTTCGCAATCATCAATAGTCAAGTCGGCCACGTCGCTTGCGGTGCTGGCTGTGGCATCAATGATGATGGGGGTATGAGGGCGTGTAGAGACCTCTGTTTTTCTGGTGACCTGATCAGTTGTGGCCTCGTTCGCCCCCATCTCGCCACCCATGACGGCGGGTTGTGGGGTCATTTTTTGTGGGCTGGCTGGCTCGGTGATGGGCTCTGGGGCGGGGGTTAAGGGTTTGAAGGTCACCGCAAGGGGTTGGCTTTTATACCCATCAAGTTGGAAGGCTGAGGCCGCGTCTCGGCGCACCATGGCTAAGACCGGTGAGTTGGGGGTGCGTTCCAGCGCATAGGTGGTGGACCCGCCCCGGGTCAGGTCGCGGCCAAGCTGCCCGGCAATCGGGCGTGTAGGCTCGATGCGGGCGCGATAGATTTGTACATTTTCCATCACCCGCTGCACATAATTCCGCGTTTCGGAAAAGGGGATCATTTCTACCCAGTCAATAGGGTCAACATTGGAATGGCGCGGGTCCCCATACTCTTCGATCCATTGCGTCGCCCGATTGGCCCCGGCATTATAGGCCACCAAGGTCAGAATATAGGAGCCGTTAAAGCGGTCGATCAGATGGTTCAAATGGGCGGCCCCCAAAGTCATATTATAATTACCATCGTCCAGTAGGCGAGATCGGGAGTAGGGGATGCCGGCCTTGCGCGCGGTAATCTTGGCCGTGCTGGGTAATAGCTGCATAAGCCCCCGGGCCCGGGCGCTGGAATAAGCACGGACATTAAATTCGCTTTCCTGACGGGTGAGACCAAGGATCAGGGCTTCTTCGGTGAAGCGCTTGGCTTGTTCCGGCACGGGCACATGTGGCCATGAAACTTGTGGTGTTTGTGCCCCATTATAAACGGCTGCTTTTGCCGCGCGCACAGACAGGAAAATCATATCCTGCTCGCGCACCAATCGATCATAGGAAATCACCTCGCCCGGGGAGGTAAGATTATCATCCACCCGCCGGGCAAAAATAATAAATTCACGGTCGCGCCCAAGCTCGCCAAGAATGCGCATGGCGTGGACCATAGGCCTTGAATTGAAAAGGGTTTCATCCTCGGCGCTGGGGGTGATTTGTTCTGGAAAACGGAAGGTTGTATCGCCGATTTTTTCTGCGGCCAATTGCCCATAATAGGTGTAAGGGTTTGATGCTGCTTCAATGAAATAAAGTGTGGCTTGGGTCTTGTCGCCCTTAGCATCGGCTGTGCGCCCCAGCCAATATTGGGCCCGGGCTTTGGAAATGGGGGAGGTGACTTTGGCATTGAGATATTTAAAATGAGGCTCGGCCCGCCCCGGATCGTTGAGAAAGCGCAACGCTACCCAGCCGGCCATAAATTCCGCATCGGCAAATTGCGATCCCTTTTCCAACCCGGTAAAGGCGGTCAATCCATAGACATCTTCATAGCGGGCATTCTTTAAAGCCCAGCGGGCGAGCAATCTTTTTTCATACCACCAACGTTCAGGGTTGCGATTAAATTGTGCGTTAAGGGGCGCTTGCAAGGCATATTGAATGGCAACCGCCTCTTCGCCGCCGCGTCGATAAAAGCGCGTGACGGCATGAAGAACACCAGCATCTTTTTGCTCTTGCTCGCTCAACTGATGAAATAGTCTGAGGGCGTTGGAGTCGCGGCGTAACAGGGCGATGCGGGCTTCGGCCTTGGCTCGCTCGCGAGAGGTTAAAAGGCTTAGCAATCTTTTTGATTTGGTGGCGTCA
>JALWRV010000345.1 GCA_027080545.1 Parvularculaceae bacterium | reverse complement strand
CATTTTACAGGCCATAAAGGGTTAGGGTTCAAAGAATGGGTATTGTGGCGCCAAAAATCCGCCCCTTAAAAACCCTGATCCATTTCTTCCGCCGGACAATCGGGGCAATCCCCCACCGGCTTGGCGGGAACCCCGGCCACCGTACAACGGGGCTTAACCTCTTTTAGCACCAAAGATCCGGCGGCAATCTTAGCCCCCTCACCGACCGCAATATTGCCCAACACTTTAGCGCCGGCCCCAATCATCACCCCATCGCCGATTTTTGGGTGGCGGTCGCCATCAGATTTTCCAGTGCCCCCCAAAGTCACATTATGCAAAATTGAAACATTGTTCCCAACCCGGGCGGTCTCGCCAATAACGATAGCCGTGGCGTGGTCCATCATAATGCCCGCCCCCAAAATAGCCGCCGGATGAATATCCACACTAAACAGTTCCGACAGGCGAGACTGCATGAACAGGGCCAATTGCTCGCGCTCATGGTTCCATAAATAATGGGCGATGCGATAGGATTGCAGCGATTGATAGCCTTTAAAATACAATAGGGGCTGCAAATAATAGCGGCAGGCCGGATCGCGTGTTTTACTGGCTTCAATATCCGCCAACGCCGCAGGCAATATGGTCTCGTCAACCTTAATCACTTCGTCGATAATCTCACGCCACAAAATCGCATTCATTTCAGCGTCGCCCAGCTTTTGCGCCAATCGAAAACTCAACGCTTCGGCAAAACTTGCATGGTGCAAAATGGTGGTGTGCAGAAAAGACGCCAGCATAGGCTCTTCTGCGGCAGCCATGGCGGCTTCCTGACGAATTTTATGCCACACCTGATTGCCCGAAAGAGAAACAATCTCCGCGCTTTTTGTCTTGCTCATAATATCGACCCTTCAACCACCGAATTAGGTGATTTGTTTCATTAAGATGGCATTCAGCTCTGGTGCAAACAAGTGCTGGCGCGCCTTTTGTGCCGCCATCAACATCATGGTCATTGTAAACCCGTCTGCTATCTCACCGGAAATCACAAGTTCGAGGGCGTCCCGAAACGGGATTTTACGCCGCTCAAACAATTCTGTCGGGTCGGGCTGAGGCTCCCCTTCGGTCAAATCCCATGCGACAAAACCATAGGCTCGCTCATTGGTCACCGAATTGGACGGATAATAAAAACAAAGCGGCTGATAATGTCCGGCCACCAAACCGGTTTCTTCGCGCAATTCCCGCATGGCTGTTTCCAGTGGCGGCTGATCCAGCGCGCCACCCCCTTCAGGCAACTCCCATGAATATTCCCCCAGTGCAAAACGATGCTGCCCCACCAAAACCACATTACCCGCCGCATCAATGGGTAAAATACCGATAGCCAGATTTTTAAACTGCACCACCCCATAAACCCCATCACGGCCATCCGGCTGAACCACCTGATGATCGGTCAAGCGCAACCACGGGCTATCATGGATGATGGTGCGCCCGCGAATTTTCCATGGCCCATTTGCTTCCGGTAATTCTGTAATCATGCTTATTCTTCTTTGACCCGTACCGGCAAAGGCAGTTGGCACAAATCCAAATAGTTTGGCCGATAATAGAAAAAATCTTCCGGTCGATTGCGCCGCGCTTCGATCAATTCTTTGAAACTATCGGAATTTGTATCAAGAAGCTCAAGGGCCACACGCTCAGCTTCCGGCACATCGCTTTCCAAGCGCATGGAAATAATCGGTGTCCAGCGGGCTTCTTCTTCAATAATGCCCCCATTGCCGGGCATGCCTCGGGGGATTGCCTGCACGAACTCCATGCCCCAAATCACCCGCCCGAACACGGTAAGATTGCGATCCAAATAACGCTGCGGTTGCAGGGTAATATAAAACTCGGTCGACGCACTATCGCGTGGTGTATCGCGACCAAAAGCAAAAGCCCCCGTGCAATGGGTAAGCCATATCTTCCCAGACGATTTATCCACGCCCACCGGAAAGCCGTTAAGATAACCGACCTCATCCGCATAACCATCTACATTACCAAGCGGTGTAAGAGATAAATCCTCGCGCCAAGAATCGGTAAATTCTGCTTGCAAATTTTCTGCCGCGCTGCCTTTTGGTTTCTGCTCGGAAACATCACCCCCTTGCGCCACAAAACCTTCGATCACCCGATAAAAGTGAAGCCCGTCATAAAAATGTTCTCGGACTAATGTTTGCACCTGTTTCACATGGTTTGGGGCAAGGTCCGGGGTCAATTCAATGATAACCAACCCTTGGGGTATTGTCATATAGACAGTGCGCGCAGGATCAAGAGAACGCCATTCATCGGCCGCACTTTCTGCAATAATCTGCCCGGGACCGCGTGCAGGCAAAGCAACCGGCTCGGTCTGGGTTTGCTCGGCTTCGGGTTGGATCTGGTCAGCGGTTTGATTTTGATCGGCCGCAGGCGAACAGGCCACCAAAGCACCGGCCAACGCCAGCGTTAAAAATCTCGCAAAAATAATCATGACCCACGTCCTCTATAAGGAGCGACACCGAAATCCGGCACCACCACATTTTCCGGCATCCTGCCGGTTTGATAAAACACATCGATAGGTATCCCCCCGCGCGGATACCAAAACCCCCCTATGCGCAACCATTTCGGTTCAATCGTCGCGACAATGCGTTTGGCAATCGCAACCGTACAATCTTCGTGAAACGCCCCATGATTGCGAAAGGACCCAAGAAATAATTTCAGAGACTTCGATTCCACCAGCAATCTATCTGGCACAAAATCGATCACCAGATGGGCAAAATCCGGCTGCCCAGTAACCGGACACAGCGAGGTAAACTCCGGCGCCGTGAACCGGGTTACATAATCAACATCTTTATGCGGGTTTTCCACCGCCTCCAGCACCGCTTCTTCGGGGCTTTGGGGAAGGGCTGCTTGTTTTCCCAATAAAAGGTCAGCGGGAGATTTTACTTTGGTCACCTATATTCCTTTTTTTGCCGATAAATGAACCGGCAATCTGCCACACTCCCCCCAAATCCGCAAAATCCATCTGAGCCAAAACCGTCAGGCCTACACCGCCCAAGCCCGCTAGACAGCACCATACTTTCCAGCACTTTTTAATGGACAGTAAAGCAGGCAGCGCTTATACACCCGTTTCCAACGGTGCCCGTCGCACGAGACGATCCCACCCTTGGCCCAGGTAGCTCAGTTGGTAGAGCAGCGGACTGAAAATCCGCGTGTCGGTGGTTCGAATCCGCCCCTGGGCACCATATTTTAATCCAGCCAAAACTCATGCTCTCTATTTTTCCTTTGATTTCTGTATGTTACGTAAATTATTAGTCTCATACAGTCCAACCTCGTCTCCTTGAATATACCCCCATATTGGGGTATAAATGGGGGTATAAATAATCATGAAGAAATTTATACCCCCAAATGCCGTTAACCGCCCTTCAAATCTCCAAGGCAGAGCCCAGACAGAGGCCCTACAAGCTCTATGACCAAAAAGGGCTTTTCCTTCTGGTTCACCACAATGGGTCGAAATATTGGCGCTTCAAATACCGTTTT
>JALWRV010000344.1 GCA_027080545.1 Parvularculaceae bacterium | reverse complement strand
GTTGAGGGTCTGCCTAAAATTGTGTTGCGGTGGGGGAAGCGGCCAAAGTCTTGGATGATGTCGCGATGGGTGATAGCGAATTTTATATTATCGGGCTTGGGGCAGCGCTCGGTAAAAAGGGCGATACATCGCTCCTGCATCGCCAAATCTTCCGCATGCATGAAAGGCATATAGATAAAGGACCGTTGCTCTAGGGGTAGCTTCAGGTCTTGCTCTTGGTCGATTATGGTTTGTGCGCACGCCAGCGCCTTGTCATCAAAGGCAAAGGCGTTTGGATGTTGGCGAAAAATATTGCGCGGAAATTGGTCGAGCAGAATAACCAACGCCAGGGCGGCCTCCGCCTCGGTCAACCAATGATCAAACTGGCCTTGGGCGGCGGGCTCTAAGGCCGTGGCAAAGCGACGCTGAATTTCTTCATCTACCGCTTTGTCTTTTATAAAATGCTGCTTGGGGATCAGCTCTTTAAACCAGAACTGAAGAATTTCCTGCGCTAGAGCGCCTTTTTGGTTCATCCATTGCCCCATAATCTCTGCCACCAATTGCCTTTTGGTTCTGGTTCTTCAAATTCTTGTTCATTGTCCGCCATTTGGTCGCGAATGGTTTGAATATCCCAACCGGTGAGGTTGGCCAAGGTTTGCGCCTCGCGCTCAAACCGTTTTGGCAAATTGGCGAAATAATTTTCCGCAGCTTCACAGGTGGCTTCGCCGGTAAAGGGGTGGCGCAACACATAGCGGCTTTGGAAATTTTGCCGATCGCCCGTGGTTTTAAATTTCAAATCTTCCGGAAAATGTTCCTTGTCATAAGAAATATGTAACCGGGTGATGAACACATCGCGGGCCCTGCTCGGGGAGGATTGGCGCAAAGGAACCTGCCTTATGGAATCGCCGCTGTCATCCCCCACCCAATAAACCCCTAATTCACGCAATTCATCATCAGATAAGGGGTCAGCCGCACACGGGTCACACCAATTCATGTCCCACGCATATTCCGTAAAGACTGTTCGGCCTCCTTCTTTTTCCACCTGTTCGGCGAACATATCCTTATAGAAATTGCCAAACTCGCCTTTGACATAGAGCGGAATATCCATGCCTGATGGGAGCGCCGTGGTGCGGTAATTGGTGGTCTCCACCTTGCCCTCGCGGGTCAGTGCAAACACGAATAATTCCTGCTTGCCATTTGAATTGATCATGCCGAGGCGGATAGGCAACATGAATTTCGGGCTTTCAAAAGCGATCTGGATGGGGCGCAAATATTTCAGCCCCGTTTGGGCTTGTTCTTCGAGATTGACTTTGGCGACAAAGAACTTGGTGCCCTGTTTGACATAGCTTTCCAAAACTTGGGCGGCCCCATCGGGAATTTTATAGCCATTATCGGTCAGCCATGTCTCCAACCCATCGCTTTCCAGAGCGGACAGAATAACAATATCATATTCGCCGACCGTATATTCTGCCTCGACCGTGACACCGAGACTGTCTGGTTGGGGAGTTACGGATGGGACGGGGGCGTCTTCAGCCATTTGGCCCATGGTGGCCGATTCCTTGTAGACAATGGTCATACACGGGTCTTCGTCAAAATATTCCACCAGTCGCGGGGCGGAATAGGCGTCGAGATGGTCAATAATGCCGTTTTCGGTGACGTGAATTTGGCCCTCTTGCAAGACCGTCGGCACCGGAATGACCATGGCAAATTCGGTCAGTTCTCCTTGATAATCATTGGCCATGGTTATAACCGTTCGATCACCATCGCGCACCAGAACCACTTTCGAGGCTTCGTTAAACAGCTTGGTGTCAGCTTTGCCTACATAGAAACCGCAAAAGGAATAGGCGGCGGTGCCCACCGCGGCAAAAGCAAAACTGCCAACACTGGCCAGCAACAGGCGCTTAAAGAAATGTCGTTTTTTCATGGGGGGTTCTCCTTGGGATGATGACAAAAGGGCCGCGCGGCCATTGATAGGGGGTGGCCGGAAAAGCCAGATCAAGCAGGGGCCGCACGAGACAGGTGAGGGTCAAGGCAATGAACAGACCCTCACTATTGTAAAAATGATATTGCAACAGATAGGCAAGAAGGGCGGTGGTAAACGCAAAAATAGCGCGGGGTAATGGGCGATCCGGCGTGGTCATGGGGTCCGAGATCATAAAAAAGGCAAACAGGATCAAGGCACCATTTTGCAGATTGAGCCAGGGGATCGTGAAAGGATCCCCAAGCCAAAGCGCCCGGGCAAATAAAAGCGCCCCATAGCTTGCGAGAAAGACCAAAGGCACATCAAAGCGCGCCGCCTTGTAGGTAACAAAAAAACCGGCCCCCGCCATGAGGACGGCGCCAACCATCATCGGCCCCCATTGACCCGGTGTGGTCCACGCAAAAGGCGTGAGGATCATCACCACAATGGCCAGATTGGCGGGGTTGAAAATATGCTTATTCTTAAACCGCAAGACAAATTTGGAGGTGATGGCAATGAAGCCAGCGGCCGCCATGGGCCACGCCGCAAGCAGGGTGTGGCCATCAGCCCGTAACAGCAAAGACAAGGATAGGCTGGTGATGAGCGGGGAGCGAAAATCCAGCGAGCGGTCGGGGGTGAATAGTTTTTGCCCCCCATATTGAGTGATGAGCGCTGCCATCAGCGCCGCTGTCACATTCCATGGGCGAATATCAAAATTAAACCAAGCAACACCGAAGAAAAGCAAAACAGCAAGCACCAAAATTTGTCCATGGCGGGCATCGCGAAAAAAGCCTGCTAGTGCGCGCGCCCCGAGCTTATGCCCCCCTAGCGTGTGCCAAGAAGTGCTTTTGCCTGATTCTATATGGCTTTGGCTTTGATCCATCCCGTGCTTTCGTTGCAAACTCATGACCGATGGGGGAGGCTGGGGGTGATGATCGGCAAAAATAGGGCGGTTTGTGGCGAAAGTCGCGCCCTTTGGTTAAATGACTGTAAGGCTGGGGTTTTTGCCAACGGAATTCCCCCATATTCGCGTTTAACTTGACAGGTGACGCAGAAAGGCTGTGCGCCGATAGAATAAGGCGAAAGGGAAATAGGATGAATAAATCTAATTTTTTATGGGCAGGCTTGCTGTCCGGTGGGCTGTTATTGTCTGGGGCGGCGTTGGCGCTTTCACCGGACGGGCAGGGGCACGCAGATCGCATGGCAGCGATTGATATAGATGGTGATGGCAATATCACCGCAGAAGAACGCGCCGCCCATCGGGCGACCATGTTTGATCAGATGGATGCTGATGGCGATGGCTATTTAAGCGAACAGGAGGTGGAAGCCTTCCGCGCCGCCAAAAGGGCAGAACATCAACAAAAACGCGCAGAGATGATGGAAAAACGCCAAGAACATCGGCGAGAAATGATGGAACAGCGCAAAGCGGCGATGGATTCAGATGGGGATGGCGCGATCTCTCGCGATGAATTTGTCGTCGCCGAATCGCCCCGCCTTGCCAAGATCGACACTAATGGGGATGGTGTTATTTCGGCTGAAGAGCGGGCCGCCATGGCCGAGAGGCGCAAAGCGAAAAAAGCCGAGCACT
>JALWRV010000343.1 GCA_027080545.1 Parvularculaceae bacterium | reverse complement strand
TTCTTTTGACGCATATCGATAGTTAGGCTGTAAAATAGTCAAGCTGCCTTTTTGCGATAATATGGGGCGCAACTGATCAAGAAATTCCGCTAACGCCTCTTGGGTCACATGCTCGAAAATATTTGATGCAAAGGCATAATCCACCGCGCCTGCCTCGATCTGCTTTACCGCTTGCAAATCACCGATAATCGCCTCGACCCCCTCTTCCAAATGATCGACCATCCCTCCCCATTGATCCAAGGCAATACGTCTCTTGGCATCGACATTATTGATGAACTGCCCATAGCCAGCTCCAATGTCGAGAACGCACCCATCCCGTGGCACGCGTTTGGAAAAATATTCATCCCATAATATTTCCCAAACCATATCCCGGCGTGCATCTTGTGACAGACGAGTCTGGTGATAATTACCGCTCATCGGATATACCCCCACCCAAACGTAACCCCACGCATCATGCTGAACCCGACAGAAAGGGCACGGCCATTATCCGTGTTACCCCCTTTGGATATCCCGACCCGCGGATGGAAAGTAATTGGGCACTCAATAAAAGAAATATCCTCACCCAATGCCACATCCATAAAATGCGCGTTAAATGGCAAATTAATTGCAGGATCCAGCTTCGGCAACAAGGCGCGCAAGGCCTCGGCCCGCACCAGCTTATAGGTAGAGCCCACATCGGTCAGGGTAGCGCGCCCCAAATGTTTGGCTTCCAAAAGCTTAGCCACAAACAGATTGCCATAATACATGAAGGTGGAAAGCTGCGTATTGCGCTCGCGTAACATTTCAACGATGCGCGTCCCATTGACCACATCGGCGTGGGGCGCAAAGGCCAAGAGCTTGTCGATATCAGCAGCGCGAAAAGTACGGTCCCCTTCACACAAGACGATCAGCTCAGCACCAGATTTCAAAGCCTCTTGATAACAACGATAGACACACCGCCCATAGCCCGGCTGCTGTTCATCATGGGTCTCCGCCCCGGCCGCCTGAGCCCGTTCAAAGGTTTGGTCCGCACTATTATTGGAAACCACAATCACGCGCTCAACCCGCGGATGAGCAATAAAATCCTTTACCGCCTCGCCGATACTTTCTTCATCATTATAGGCGGTCAGCGCTACCGTCACTTTGGCATTGCTCAAATCTTCTTCCCGATAAGACCGGTGGGCGCGTTTGCGCTCAAACAAGACAAAAAAGTCGAGCAGCGCAAAGCACAATCCCGCAACCATGGGAATACCCGAATACCAAACCAGCCACGCTGCCACCGGGCGCAACAATTCATCAAGCCCGAGCAAATAGCGTGGCACAAAAAGACTAATACCGGCAAGATAGATCAAAACGCCAAAGCTAACGAGATAGATCGCAATCATTAGCCACGGCACAAGCGCCAATATATCTAAACCTCGGTTGAAAGCATGGATCAAAGATGTCCAGACGCCATTCTTGTTGCCATTTTTATCAATAGCTTGATGATTGGCACTTTTGCCCTTTTCCAAATTTTGGACCTTAAGAGTCATGCGACTATTCCCGTGTCTGCACTCATCTTCTAGCCATCCAAAAGCTAATATCGGCTTAACCATAAAGGCACAAACAACGGCCTTCATGCTTTGTTAAGACAAAATAAATTGAGGCTAATCCCAAGCCTGTCAAAGGAGAGATGAGAGGATTAAATTTAACCCTCTTCTAAAACGCATCTGCCTCCAGCGCCATCATCGCCTCTGATCCAGCCTTAACCTTAGCCAAATGGCTATCAGCCTCTGGTAGAATCCGGTCCAGAAAATAGCGCCCGGTTTTTAACTTGGCGTCATAGAACGGATCCCCATCGCCTTTATGGGCCAAAGCTTCTTTGGCCATCATGCCCCACATCCAAGCATGGGCAGTAAGACCGAACAGATGCAAATAATCATGGGAAACCGCCCCGGCATTATCAGGATTGGCCATAGCATTGGCCCCTAACCATTGGGTTGCTTCCATCAGCTTCGCTTTCACACCTGCCAACCCTTTGGCATAGTCGCCAAGGCCGTCGACCCCTTCATGGTCTTTGATCCATTGATCCAGTTCCGCAAACCAGCTTTGCACCGCACGCCCGCCATTGCGCATCAGCTTGCGCCCAACAAGGTCCAACGCTTGAATACCGTTGGTGCCTTCATAGATCATGGAAATACGCACATCGCGCACATATTGCGATAAGCCCCATTCTTCGCAAAAACCTGACCCACCAAGAACCTGCATAGCATCGTTACAGGCCTTCGAACCTTTATCGGTCTGATAGGCTTTAATTACCGGAGTCAGTAATCCCATATAATCGTCCGCCTTTTGGCGTGTTTCTTCGTCCGGTGCTTTGTGTGATAAATCTTCTTGCAAACTTGCCCAATAGGTCAGCGCCCGGGCCCCTTCGATAAAGGCTTTACTATCCATCAGCATACGGCGCACATCTGGGTGCACGATAATTGGATCAGCCGGCAGATCGGGAAATTTCGCCCCACTAATAGCACGCGATTGCAAGCGGTCTTTGGCGAAGGCCAGAGCGTTTTGATAAGCCGCCTCCGCCGCCGCATATCCTTGCATCCCAACCCCGAGGCGCGCTTCATTCATCATGATGAACATGGCCCGCATGCCTTTATTTTCCTCACCAACCAAAAAACCGGTCGCTTCATCATAATTCAAAACGCATGTGGCATTGCCATGAATACCCATTTTTTCTTCCAGCCCGCCACAGCTAACCCCATTGCGCGCGCCCAAAGACCCATCTTCATTGACGAGAAATTTCGGTACAATGAACAAGGAAATGCCTTTGATTCCTTCCGGCGCGCCTTCAATGCGCGCCAACACCAAATGAATGATATTTTCCGCCAGATCATGTTCGCCGGAAGAAATCCAGATTTTCTGGCCAGAAATTTTATATGATCCATCTGCCTGCGGCACGGCTTTGGAGCGAATAAGCCCAAGGTCTGTGCCACATTGCGGTTCGGTCAAATTCATGGTGCCCGTCCAGCTACCATCGCTCATTTTGGGCAGGTAGATCTGTTTTTGTTCCTCTGAGGCTGCCGCATGAATAGCCCGCCAGGCCCCCGCAGACAGCCCCGGATACATGCCAAAGGACTGGTTTGCCGAGGATGTCATCTCACCAATGGCGAGGGCAAGAATAGCCGGCAGGCCTTGGCCCCCATAATCCGGGTCGTGGGCCAACGCCCCCAGCCCATTTTCACAAAATTGCTGATAGGCTTCCTTAAACCCCGTGGGCGTGGTCACAGAGCCATCTTCGTGGCGGGTGCAGCCTTCCAGATCACCGACCCGATTGAGCGGGGCAATCACCTCCTCATGGAAGCGGGCCGCTTCGTTTAAAATGGCATCAATGACATCCGGGGTCGCATCCCCAAAGCCGGGTAGGCTGGAATGGTTCTGCAATTTCAACACATCATGCATCAAAAACTGCATATCGCGCACGGGCACCTGATAGACGGGCATGGAATTCCTCCGATAATGGTTCTTTTCGTGGGGCAAGATAGGCCCGTGCTCGCAAAACGCAAAGCATTGCTTGCAGTCTTTCACG
>JALWRV010000342.1 GCA_027080545.1 Parvularculaceae bacterium | reverse complement strand
TGCTGATTGCGGAGGCGGTATCGGCGATGATTGGCGAAATGGTTGCCGATGTGCTGGCCGAAACCAAACGGCGATTGGCCGCCCTTGATCCGCACTCGGCGGAGGATATTCGAGCCGCAGATAGGCCTATGGTGGCTTTTTCAGAAGGGATGCAAGGGCAGGTTAGCGAGTTGCGGGCCTTTTTATTCGAAAACATGTATCGCCATGAAAAGGTGAACCAAGAGCGCCGTTTTGCTAAAAAAGTGGTGCGGGAATTGTTCGAGGCCTATGTGGCCGATTGGTCCCTTTTGCCTCAGGATTGGAAGGCCCATTATCCGGTGGACGATCAGCCGAGCCTGCAGCGCATGGTATGCGACTATATTGCCGGCATGACGGATCGCTTTGCCTATCGAGAGCACCAACGCCTGTTCGGGCCAAACAAAGCGGGGCCAAACAAAGCGGGGTAAGGGCCGGCGAGAGCCTGTAAAGAACCCCGTAATCAGCGGTTCTAGCCTAACCGAATCGTATCATTTAAGGGGCTTGCCGTTATCGCGCGAAGCAGGCGATAATGGTTGTTGGGTATGTGTGCGGTTCACCCGCAAAGGAGTATTGTCGCTATGTCGATGGCCGAAGAATATGATGACTCATATGAAGATGAATATGACGAAGATGGCGAAATAACCATATCAGGCTTTACGGTACTGATTGTCGCGCTGGTCATTGTTTCCCTGTTTTTGGCAATTGTCTGGTTCGCCTACCAGAAGGGCATGCGTGTTTCCAGCACCAATAGCGGTGCGGTGCCGACCATTGCGGCGGATCCCTCACCAGTGCGCACCGAGCGGGATTTGGCCAGTGGTTCGGGCAACGATGGGCGGTCTGAAGTATATGATCGGCTGGAAGGCAATACGCCAACGGAAGTGATCATTGAGGCGGAAGCCGGCAAGGACCCGCTTGACGGGTTTGACGAGCAAACGTCCGCGGCGGATAGTGATGTGGGTAATCTTTCTGACAATGGTCTAAGACCGACCGCTGTTGATGTTGTCAATGTTGAGCCGATTGATGTGGTCAAAACGCCGGAAGAGGTCTCGCCAGGGGTGGGCGCGAACAAGCCGATAGAGACGGCGCAAGCAACAACGCCTTCAACCCAGCCCGCGTCTTCGGAACCTGCGAGCACACCCGCAGCTCAGCCAGTAGCCGACAGCGCCGCCCCGGCCATTGCGTCGGGCACCCATGTGGTGCAGGTGGCGGCCTTGCGCTCCGATGCTGAAGCCAGAGCCATGTTCGATAAATTGTCAGCCAAATATGGCGACTATCTAAACGGGAAAGCGCCGGATATTCAGCGAGCGGATCTAGGTGCCAAGGGAATTTATTATCGTTTGCGGGTTGGTCCGTTTAACTCCAAGGATGCGGCTAAAAACTGGTGCGCTGGACTGAAGAACCGTGGCCAAGATTGCATGGTCAAGGCCCGCTAAGGCGCGGCAGGCAACCGTTAAGAGCGAGGACCGGCTGACATGAAAGCGGTAATTTTCGGATGCGCCGGACAGGAGCTGACGGCGGCAGAGGCAGCGTTTTTTGCCGATGTGGATCCGTGGGGGTTCATTCTATTCGCCCGCAATATCGATAATCCCGATCAGGTGAAGGGGCTGACACAGGCTTTGCGCGAGTGCGTGGGGCGTGAAGATATGCCCATTTTAATTGATCAGGAAGGGGGGCGAGTGGCGCGTTTAGGGCCACCCCATTGGCGTTCCCGCCCGCCGATGGACCGCTTCGGCGCGCTTTATGAGCAAGACCCCAAAGCGGCCAAACGGGCTGCCTATTGGGGGGCACGGTTGATGGCCCATGAGTTGAGCGCTTTGGGGATCAATGTGAATTGTGTGCCGGTGTTGGATGTGCCGGCGGCTGATGGCCATGAAATTATTGGGGATCGGGCCTTGGCCCGCCGTGCCGATATTATTGCCGAGCTTGGTCAAGAAGTGGCCAGTGGCACTTTTGCGGGCGGGGTTTTGCCGATTATCAAGCATATTCCCGGTCATGGGCGGGCCAAGGCCGATAGCCATCTGGAATTGCCTGTGGTGACGGCCTCGTTGGAAGAATTGAGGGCTGTGGATTTTTTACCGTTCAAAATTCTCAATCAAGCCCCCATGGCCATGACCGCCCATGTGGTTTATTCGGCCATCGATCCGGACAATGTGGCGACCCTGTCGGAAAAAATCATCCATGATATTATTCGTGGCTATATGGGCTTTGATGGGCTGTTGATGAGTGATGATCTGTCCATGAAGGCTCTTTCGGGCAGCTTTGAGGCGCGGACGGAGCAAGCCATTGCGGCCGGGTGCGATGTGATCCTTCACTGTAATGGTGACGGGGGGGAGATGGAGGCCATTGCCGGGGCGGCGCCGACCCTGCGGGCAGAGGCCTTGCGTCGGGCGGATGCCGCTTGGTTCCAATATGGACAGGCTTTGCCAGCCGATATTGAGGCGGAAGAGCAGCGCTTTGCGCAAATGATGGCGCCGGTGTTTCAGGCCAATGTTTGATGATATGGGCGGGTTTTTGTGGCTTCGAGCCAGAATCGTCGGTAAGGTTGATGAATGGGTGAGTTGAACGATAAATCCTTGAATGATGCGACGGCTGAAGAGCCGTTTGACGCACCGGTGCGGACCCTGCCGGAAGAAGAGGATGTGTTGGTGGTCAATCTTGATGGCTATGAAGGGCCGATGGATTTGCTGCTAGAATTATGCCGCAAGCAAAAGGTGGATTTGCGCAAAATTTCCATCGTGGAGCTGGTTGACCAATATCTGCGCTTTATTGAGGCGCTGAAAGAGCGCAAAATAGAAGTTGCCGCCGACTATTTGGTGATGGCGAGTTGGCTGACTTTTTTGAAAACCCGTTTGCTGATCCCGACCCAAGGGGAAGATGGCGAGACCATGAGTGCCGACGAAATGGCGGCGCATCTGGCGTTTCAATTGCAACGGCTCGAAGCCATGCGTGAAGCGGCGGAAAAAATCATGGCCCTTCCGCAGCAGAATATTGATTTTTATAGTCGTGGTGCCCCGGAAGGGGTGCGGGTGACCCGCAAGACCGAATGGACGGCAGAGCTTTATGATCTTCTATCTGCCTATGCCCAACAACGGGTAAAGCAGATTGATGCCACCATCCATTATGAACCTCCCAAAGTATGGCAGATCGAGGAAGCGCGGGCACGATTGTCGAGAATATTGGGGGATATTCCCGATTGGTCGGATTTGCGTAGCCTGTTGCCCCGTGAAGAAGTGGACGCACCGGATGCGTCGCTTATTGCTAGTGCTTTCAATGCGGCGTTGGAGTTCGCAAAAGAAGGGGCGTGCGATATTCGACAGACGGCATTGTTCCAGCCTCTTTATATTCGAGGCAGTAGCCGGGGGGCCGGTGGTCAGGTGAGTGATCGGGATAATGTTGAGAAATTATCGCAAGCGGAGTAAGGGCAAGAGGCATGAGTGCATCCAAGCAGAATGTGGCGAGCAGTGAAGACATGGCGGAAATGGATGCCCATGAGGTGCAGGAGGCTCTTGCAGAAGCGCTCGCCGTGCCGTTGGAAGAAAATATTTCGACGACGCCAAATAGGCAAGATGGCAGGCAGGATTTTGGGCGGGGGCAAAGTGGAGATGTGGTTCAGTTGAGCGAAGACAAGGATATTGACCTGCCGGAAAATCCGTTCGCGGAAGCCGTCGATTTGAATGAGCAGGCGCGGGCGATCGAGGCGATGCTTTTCGCCGCCACCGGGCCGCTCGACCAGAGCACCATGGCAGATCGGTTGGCCGAAGGGACCGATGTAGAAAGGGCGCTTGAGCTATTGCAGGAACGCTATCAAGGGCGCGGTATTCAATTGCAGAAAGTTGGTCGTAAGTGGCGTTTTGTGACGGCGCCGGATGTGGCCCATGTGCTCGACAAAGAACAGATTATTCCGCGCAAACTCTCCCGGGCGGCGCTGGAGACCTTGGCGATTATCGCCTATCACCAGCCATGCACCCGAGCCGATATTGAAGAGGTGCGTGGGGTGGCGGTGTCTAAGGGCTCGCTGGATCAGCTGATGGAACTGGGCTGGGTACGGCTGAGGGGGCGGCGTGATCATGTGCCCGGGCGGCCCATTCTTTATGGCACCAGCCAGCGTTTTTTGGAGCATTTCGGGTTGGAAAGCGTGAGCCATTTACCCGGTTTGGCGGATTTAAAAGCCGCCGGATTGTTGGATGCGCGTCTACCGCCGGATTTCACCGTTCCGACACCGCAGGATGGGGAGGGGGTTGAGGGTCTGGACGAGGAAGCGGCTGAGACCGATTTTGTTCAGGATTTCATTGAAGATGAGGAAGAAGGCGGTGATCACTAGGGTGGTCGGGCTGTTAATCTTTGTAGGGCTGGTCTTTTAAAAGGCTTTGCTTCATTGCTTATTATCCCCTTGTGGATTAAATTACGCCAATAGATGTGAAAGTCAGGTTTTTAAGATGGCGATTGGTTGGCAACAAATTTTGCTCGTGGTGGTGCTTGCCTTGCTGCTTTTTGGCGGGCGGGGGCGTATTTCTTCGATAATGGGGGATTTTGCCAAAGGCATAAAATCTTTCCGCAAAGGGTTGGAAGAAGAACCAGAGGCAGAAGACAAGAGCAAAGTCGAGGACAAAAAGGACGTTGAATAGCGTTTAGTCCCAGAGATTTGTATCGTCTTTGGAGGCGGGTGCGCGATTGTTTGCGGTGCTGTTTTTCCCGATGCGACCTGTCCAGAAGAGCAAGGCCCGTGCGATGTCGTTAATTCCACAAATTGGTCTGTTTGAAATGCTGCTATTGGCGGCATTGGCTTTGATTATTGTAGGCCCCAAAGATTTGCCGCGATTGATGCGGGGCATTGGGGGGCTTTTGCGGCAGGTGCGGGGCATGGCCGATGAGTTTCGTTCCGGTCTGGACCAGATGGCCAAAGAAGCGGAGTTGGAAGATCTGCAAAAGGAAATCGAAGCGCTGAAAAAACTGAACCCCGCCGATGAGGTTAAGCAAGCGGTAGATGAGGCGATGATGCCCTTGCAGCAACCGATAAAAGCCAAGGCTGAAAAAGAGGGTGCTCTATCGACCGCCTCACAGGCGACAAAATCCGAGGATCAGGCGTGAGCGACGAAGACAAGAACAAGCCGAACCCGGAGCCTGAAAAACCCTCACAGCCATCGACCCAAATGGTTGGCGGGGATTGGGACCAGCCGCCTGATATTATTGAGGAAGAGACGATCTCAGAAGCGGATGATGAGATCGAAGCCAGCCGCGCGCCTTTGTTTGATCATTTATTGGAATTACGCTCACGGCTGATCTGGTCGATGGCCACTTTTGCGTTGTTTTTCATTCCCTGTTTTGCCTTTTCTATTCCGATATTCAATTTTTTGATCATTCCATTTGTGGATGCGGTAGGGGATAAGTCAGCGACCCAGCCGACCCTTTATTTTGCCCCGCTGGAGTTTTTCTTCACGCGGGTTCGGTTGGCCTTTATGGGATCGCTTATCCTGTCGGCACCGGTGATCATGTATCACATCTATCGTTTTGTGGCGCCGGGGCTGTATAAGAATGAACGCGCGGCGGTGTTTCCGTTTTTAATTGCCATGCCGGTTTTGTTTTCGGCTGGGGCGGCGCTGGTTTATTTTCTGATCATGCCTTTTGTTATGCAATTTGCCGCCGGGATGGAGCAAGATGCGGTGGCGGGCAGTGGGGCGCGTATTGATCTGTTTATCAAGGTTGGGGAATATCTTTCTTTAATCACCACGTTGATTGTTGGGTTTGGATCGGCTTTTCAGCTTCCGGTGGTGTTGAGCCTGCTGGCCATGGCCGGGATTGTGACCCCAGAATTTCTGGTTAAAAACCGTCGTTTCGCCATTGTCGGTATTTTTTTGGTGGCGGCTATTCTCACCCCCCCAGACCCGATCTCGCAAATCGCCCTTGGTCTGACCATTTTAGGACTTTATGAGCTCTCCATCCTGTCCGTGCGGATGGTGGCCAAAAAGCGCACCAAGGCCGAAGAGGAAGATTCGGTGGTCACATCTTGAGCGCTTGTGGGGTGTGGAGGGGAATTGCCCTAAAGAGAAACTTTGCCTATAGGCTTGGGGGAAAGGTCGCCGAGCTTGGCGGCGCTATTCATCTGGGATGATATCATGCACGATATGCGCAACATCAAGGCGGACCCGGCGGGGTTCGATGCGGGGCTGAAACGGCGCGGGGTTGCCCCTTTGGCGCAATCGCTTATCAGTGCCTATGACGCCGCCAATGAGCTGACCCAAAAAATGAACAATTTGCAGGCGGAGCGCAACGCCGTTTCCAAGCAGATTGGTGTGGCCAAAGGCAAGGGGGATGAGGCGGCTGCACAGGATTTGCGCGCACAAGTAGCGGCATTAAAATCCCAATTGAGCGATGTGGAAGCACAAGAAAAACAGGCCCGCGCGGCGCTGGATGCCCGTCTCATGGCAATTCCTAATCTGCCCGATGGGGCGGTGCCTGATGGTGAAGACGAAAAGGATAATCAGGAAATTCGCCGCTGGGGGGATGTGCCGGACATTGCCAAACCCAAACAACATTTCGAGTTGGGCGAAACGTTGGGACAAATGGATTTTGATATTGCGGCCAAGCTTTCCGGGGCGCGCTTTGTGGTGACCCGGGGGGAGTTGGCGCGGTTGGAGCGGGCTTTGGGCAATTTCATGCTTGATCTGCATACCAGCGAATTTGACTATCAGGAGGTAAATCCGCCGGTGCTGGTGCGCGAGGGGGCCTTGCTGGGAACCGGGCAATTACCGAAATTTGAAGAAGATTTGTTCAAAACGGAGGATGGGTTTTATCTCACCCCGACCGCAGAAGTAACCTTGACCAATTTGGTGCGTGAACAGATTTTATCGGATCGCGAATTGCCCAAACGGTTTACCGCTTGGACCCAATGTTTTCGCTCAGAAGCAGGCTCTGCCGGGCGTGATACTAGAGGCATGATCCGTATGCACCAGTTTTCCAAAGTTGAACTGGTCTCGATTACCACCCCAGAGCAATCTGACGCAGAGCATGAGCGCATGACCGAAGCCGCAGAAACGGTGTTGAAGCGATTGAAACTACCCTTCCGGACCATGCTGTTATGCACGGGGGATATGGGGTTCGGGGCGCGCAAAACCTATGATCTGGAAGTGTGGTTGCCGGGACAGAATAGCTATCGGGAGATTTCTTCCTGTTCCAATTGCGGGGATTTTCAGGCCCGGCGGATGAAGGCGCGTTGGCGCGCGCAGGGGGAAAAAGAGACCCGCTTTGTTCATAGTCTAAACGGCTCTGGCCTTGCGGTAGGGCGCACGCTGGTGGCGGTGTTGGAAAATTATCAACAGGCTGACGGGACGGTGGATGTGCCGGAAATATTACAACCCTATATGGGTGGGGTGAGCCGTTTGGGAAGCAAAGCCTCCTGACGGGGCCGGGCGAGGATAAAGCTGTGCGCATTTTGGTCTCCAATGATGATGGTATCCACGCCACCGGCCTGCAAATCTTGATTACCATCGCCAAATCCCTATCCGATGATGTGTGGGTGGTGGCCCCGGAACAAGATCAATCTGGGGCGGCGCGTTCTTTGACCCTGACCGCGCCTTTGCGGGTGCGTGAGATTGGCGACAAGCAATTTGCGGTGTCCGGCACCCCGACCGATTGTGTGCAGATGGGGGTCGGGCAACTTTTGCCGGAGCGCGGCGGGGCGCCGGATCTGGTGTTGTCCGGGGTCAATAATGGGCAAAATCTGGCGGAAGATATAACCCTTTCGGGGACCATTGCGGCCGCCTTTCAGGGGATGCAACTGGGTATTCCATCGGTGGCTTTGTCGATTGCGCGCTTTGAAGCGGCGCGGGCTGCGTGGGAGACGCCGCGTCAACTGGCCCCAGATCTGTTACAAAAACTGCTTCAAGCGGGTTGGTCGAAAGATGTTATTTTGAACATTAATTTTCCCGATTGTGAGCCGGATGCGGTGGCGGGGATAGAGATTACCCGACAGGGCCGACGGGACCAGAATAATCTCTTTTCCGAGAAAAGAACCGATTTGCGAGGGCGTCACTATTATTGGTACGGGTTCTCAGGTCAGCTTTCAAATCCGCCACAAGGCACTGATTTGCGGGCTATTTATGAAGGTCGGGTGTCGATAACGCCGCTTCATCTGGCGCTCACCCATGGGGCGACGATCAGCCATTTATCGGCGCTTTTTTAAGATTTTCGCAGGGGTTATGACCCAAACCATAAGCGGGCGGGGCGCACTTAAACTTTTGTTAACCAGAAGCGGTCAGGGTTAAGGCGTCTTTAACCATGCGGAGTGTTGTCCCATGCGCCTTAAATCGTTCTTTTTCTTCACTGTTTCCATGCTCGCTGTGCCCATGGTGGCGGTGCCGACTGTTCTGGGCAGTGCGGTGGCGGGCGATCCGGCACCGGTTGAATTTGGCACCGATCCGGGCCTTGCCCATCCTAAATATGCGTTTGACGAAAATGCTGTTGATAGTGAGGCCTCGCAAAAGGAAGCCATCATTACCCAGAAGGCGCAGGCTGATGAAATAACCCGGGCGCAAGTGCTGGCGGCGGCAGGGGACCCAAAATCTGCAGGCGATGCAAAGTCGAATGAAGCAAAGTCGGACTCGGGCCAGTTCGATTATGGCTATGCGTCGAACGAGATGGAGTTGGCCCAAGATGCGGCTGCGTCTGGCGCCCCAACAGTGTTGTTGGCTGACAAGGATGTTGCCCCAGTAAGCGCCAAACCAGCGCTGGCCGAACGGGAAGATGATCGTAAAATTATTGAAGCGGTGACTGCGGCCGAGCCTGATGCGACACCTTATCGCAAGGACCCTCTCTATGCCTTATCGAGCGAACAGGAACCGACCCCGAAAGTGGAAACGGTAGCCTATCGCCCGGCCTATTCGGGATTGATTACCAATGTTGAACCAGGCGAGACGGTCTATGCTATTGCCCGTAAATATGGTGTCAGTCCGCAAGATATTATCGCGCTGAATGGCTTGCCGGCCCCGTATATTTTGAAAATAGGTCAAGAATTGCGCATTCCCGCCCCATCACAAGGTGCCATTATTGCTGCTGATAGGCCGACTGTTATTGCTGAACCCAAAAGGATTGACCAGCCGCAAGCGGCCCGTTCGGTGGAATATAAACCAACAGGGATATCACAACCGACCCCGATTCAGAACCGGCCCTTGATCTATAAGATCAAACCCGGCGACACGCTCTATTCCTTGTCGCGCCGCTCCGGTATCGCCCTCGAGCAGATTGCGGCGGCAAACAATATTGCGGCCCCCTATACTTTGTCGATTGGCCAGCAATTGATCATTCCTGCTCGGACCATGGCGGAGGTCTCGGCAGCGCCAATCGCGTCCGGTTCGATTTCAACGCCGTCATCAGCCTCATCTTCAACAGCCTCCACGACCCGGGCACCGATCGATGCCAATCGTAACACCTATATTGATCCGAACGATCAATGGGCGCCGCGTCGGGAGATTGAAGCCAAAAAGGAAATTCCTGAAAGTGCGCCCAAGCCTGTGGCCTACCCCAAGGCTGACTTGGATGATAAAAAAATCGGTCCCTCACGGTTTTCTTGGCCGGTTCAAGGGCAAGTGGTGATGAATTTTGGTCTTGATGCGGAAGGCCGTCGCAATGATGGCATCAATATCGCAGCCCCAGTTGGTGCGCCTGTGCGCTCTGTTGCGGACGGTGAAGTGGTCTATCGCGGCTCCGATCTAGATGGTTATGGTAATCTTCTCTTGATCAAACATGCGGACGGATGGGTTTCTGCCTATGCCCATAATGATGCCATGTTGGTGCGCAAGGGCGAGAAGGTTTCTCAAGGTCAGATTATTGCCAAAGTCGGTACTTCCGGTGCCGTTGCGCAGCCCCAACTTCATTTTGAGTTACGCCATGATCTTAAACCCACAGATCCGCTGGCGGCCTTGGAAGGGCGCGATGCGTTGGCGCTCGAAAAGGTTAGTGTTTCTCCTTAATCTCAACATCTGCACTTGTCTGAGATTTTAACTTGCAGGTTTCGGTTTTCCCGGAACCTGCTTTTTTATGGTTAAGGAAAAGCTGCGGAAAATTTACCTTATCATTTAAAAATTTATGAACTTCCTTAGGGCAAAACCAAACCAACAGAGAGGCAAATTTCATGTTCTTTTATGGCACCGATGCAGACGAAACAATTACCGGTACGGCTCTTGATGATGTGCTGAACGGTGCGGGGGGGAATGATACGCTCTATGGGGGGCTGGGGAATGACAAGCTGATCGGTGAGTTGGGGAATGATTTTCTCTATGGTGGGGCTGGAGATGATTTATTGTTCGGCAAAGAGGGCGATGATTATGTCGTTGGTGGGGTTGGTAATGATATTGTCGATGGGGGCGTTGGCAATGATCAGCTATTCGGTAATAGGGGAGATGACCGCCTAATCGGTAAGGCGGGAGACGATTTTCTAAGCGGCGGGCGCGGTAATGATATTTTGGCGGGCGGCGCGGGGGCAGATAGGCTCAACGGGGGCAAAGGGGCGGATGTTCTCAATGGTGGTCTTGGGGATGATATTTTAAAGGGTGGCAAGGGCGATGATGTGCTGGTGGGCGAAGAGGGCAATGACCGGATAGAGGGGGGGCGCAATAATGACCGCCTGTTCGGTAAAAGTGGTGATGATGATTTGCGTGGTGGGCGCGGCGCGGACTATCTTGATGGGGGAATCGGCAATGACAAGATGAATGGCGGGCGTGGGAGTGATATATTAATAGGTGGCGCTGGGGATGATGTGCTGAAAGGCGGGCGCGGGGCGGATATATTTGTCTTTACGGTGGGTGATGGCGTGGATCGGGTAAAGGATTTCTCCTTGGGGCAGGATCAGTTGCAACTGGATGATGCTTTGTGGGGCAATCAGGTTTTGAGTGTTGCGGAAGTGTTGGCGACTTATGGGATGCAGCAGGGGCGTCACTTCGTACTCAGCTTTGATGATGGTACAACCATTCGACTGGACCGCGTAAAGGATGTGGCGGCTTTGGTTGATGATATTACGATTATTTAGAATCAAATTCCTGCAGGTAATGGGGCAGGTTTAGGGCAGAAAAATCGTCGTAAGTCTTCAGATGCAGGGGGACTCCGCGGCGATTTTTTGTAAGCACTGATAATATGGGGGCGGTTTTTTTATAAGCCCGACTGAGAAGGCACTAACAAAAAGATAATAGAATAGAAAGGTGTCGGTTAAGCGTCGGCACCGGCTATGCGGGCTGGCTCTTCTAGCAATAATCTTTGTGCTAGATAGCGTGGATTGGCATCGACCAGACCATCGGCAATAAACGGGGCTTCAGAGAAATGGGCGAGGGCCAAATTGCCTTCAAAGGCGGCGGATAGGGCAGCGCCTACGCGTCTTGAGGCATCGAATTTGGTGATCATGCAGCGGCGCACGCCAATATCGCGAAAGGCGCGGGCCCAATCAATATGCTCTTCGGCATCGCCACTTGCGGGCAAAACGAAAATCGCTTCGCCATTCAAGGCATCCCGAAAGGCGCGGATGGCTGCAATGTCTGCAGGGGCAAAGGGGCTTACCCCTGGCGTATCCAGAATGATAATTTCTTCGGGGCGCTCATTTTGCATAATGTCTTGCACATCTTGGGGATCTTCAACCGGCCAGAAACGTGTGTCGAGTGCCGATGCGTAGGTTTTCATCTGTTCCATGGCACCAGCGCGACCAAGATCTGCGCTCATAAAGGCGACTTTCTTTTCTTGGCCTGCGGCCTTGGCGGCTAGTTTGGCCGCACAGCTGGTTTTGCCAGCACCGGTTTGTCCCACCAACATGATCGGCATATCCGGTGACAGGGAAATAGGGTTGAAGGTTAAGACCCGACCCAAAGCATGGGCAAGACGGCCCGTATCAGAACTGGCGTCAGATTGTTGTGCTTCAATGGCAAGCGCGCGTACCAGTGCCGGGGTAATGCCGTGGCGACCCAATCGCTGGCTATAATCCCGATGGATAGGGCTATCCTTGAGGTTTTCGTTGGAAAGCTTTTGTGTAAAATCGCCTTTTAAATGATTGAGCGCCATGTCGGCGGCGGATTTTTCAACTTTGGTGTGCAGTCCAGCCCCTTCGCGGGCGCGTTTGTTGGGCGGTGGGGCTTTGCGTTGTTGTTTGGCGGCGAGCCCTCTTGCATTGAGAGATGATTTTTTCGCTCTGGTCCCCAACCCGGCCCCAAAAGACTTGCCGCCTTCACCTTCGAACAAGGGCTGACCTTTTTGAATGGCTCGTAGCTCAACACCGCCATCGGGGCGTTTGCGCGTGGCCAGAATGACAGCATCGGGTCCTAACGCATCGCGCATGGACTTTTTGGCCTCTTCAATGGAATTGGCGGTGAAAGTCTGAAAACCCATCTTTTAATCCTGCTGACGCCCTGAACGGTGTAAAGATGATAGCCCCTGTGGGGGGTAAAGCAAATGAGGGGGGTGGTCTTGGCGGGGCATAGCAGCCACAGGGCCTTGTTTCAAGCGGGGTGCCAAGGCTTGAGCATAAAACGCCCGGGAGATGCTTCCGACAACGCTTTGGCCAGACTTCAGGCAATAGTCGCCCACGGCGAACCGACGCCATTGTCTCGGCGTTGCGACGTGTGGGCCTTTAAGGTTGTAGCCCCGAAGGCAGAAACAATTTTAGCGATATTGCTGAACGCGTGTGGCGCGCAAGCCTTGGAGACCATGGCGATCAATCGCCCGTTCCCATGCCTGATATTCTTCGTCAGTCAACGAATAACGCTCGCAAGCCTGTTCGAGGCTGAGCAAGCCACCGCGGACAGCGGCTACCACTTCAGCCTTGCGGCGAATGACCCAGCGGCGGGTATTAACCGGCGGCAGATCTGCGATCGTTAAAGCCGTCCCGTCGGGCCCAATAACATAAGGCTCCCGAGACGCTGTTCCCAATTGATTATTCATCACCATACTCGACATTTTTTACTCCCAACTACACACAACTCGTCAGGGACTGTGCTTTTCATGGGGGCAAGATGCCATAGGGGCTTTAAAAAACGCCTAAACCGCATGGTGAATGAAGGCTTAACTCATTGAATAAACTTGTTCTTTTGGCTCTTAACCGTGCCAGTTGTGCGCCTATGATACGCTAAGGTTAACAATGTCTATCCCATGGGACTTTTGATGGGGAAAGGGGGGGGCATTTGTTTCACGGAGGCACAAATATTTTTTTCGTGTGGAGCGATTTTTTTTGATTTGTTTTGCTGATGGGCTTTATCAGCGGGCTGTTTTCGCCTCTCGGGGGAATGGATCTGGCTATTTCGCGCCATCGCGGCCTAAAGGGAATGAGCGCCGATGGTTTGAGGGAGCCCCTAAAACTAGGGGAAGAGGCTCTTTGACCTTGGGGTCTAATATTTTGCGATGTGGCAATAGTCTTGACCGCTTCTGGCTAAGGGACCACATAGGTTTGGGCCAGATGGTCGGACGATCGCGCTCTTTTACGAGGGTGAGGAAAGTCCGGGCTCCATGGAAACAGGACGCCGGGTAACGCCCGGCCGGAGTGATCCGCGGGAAAGCGCCACAGAAAATAACCGCCTGCCTCGGCAGGTAAGGGTGAAAAGGTGCGGTAAGAGCGCACCGCTTTTCCGGCAACGGAAAAGGCATAGGCAAGCCCCGTCCGGAGCAAGAC
>JALWRV010000341.1 GCA_027080545.1 Parvularculaceae bacterium | reverse complement strand
CGGCAAGCCGATAACCAGAAAGTCCCGAAAACGATAATGGCCGGGGGCCATCACCAGCAAATTGGTTTGATAGGCAACCGGGGTGGCAAAAGAGCAATTAGCCCCGTAAATCACGGTCATTACCAGCACAATCGGTTCAATACCTGAAAGCTGCGCGGCTTCGACGGCAATGGGGGTAAATAGCACAGCGGTGGCATTGTTTGACAATAGATTGGTCAAAATAGCGGTAAGGATAAAAAAGCCAGAGACAATAGCGATTGGCCCCCCAAAGTCTGACAGATGGACCAAATGCGCCCCAATATAGGCTGCCCCGCCAGTTTTTTCGATCGCCAAGCCCATGGCAAGCGCGGTGCCGATTAACAGATAGATGCGCCGGTCAATGGCCCGGGCGGCTTGTCTGATATTCAAACATCCCGTTGCTACCAGCAAGGTCGCCCCCATTAAGGCAGATACGGCGATGGGCAATAGGCCAAGAGCAGCGCTGCCGATAACCAGGGCAAATATAAAGGCTGCCTTGGGCGCATTTTGTGGTTCTGGCAATTCGGCCATGGAATATTCCAGCACTACAATATCGCGATTGCCCCGCAGGGCCCGCACATGGTTGATATCCCCGAGAATGAGCAGCACATCCCCGGCTTCAAGGCGAATATCCCCAAGTTGATTTCGGATCATGCGGCTTTTGCGTTGAACCCCGAGAATGATGCAACTGGTTTGATAGCGAAAGCCGATCTGCGCGATGGTGCGCCCGATCATGCGCGAGCCCGGGGCGACAATCGCCTCGACCAATGTCATCTGATCGCCAGCCTTTTCAGAATCTTCCACCAATGGAATTTCCGACACCAGACCAGAAAGAATTTCCGGTTTGGTCTTGAGCAGGCTGATCAGCGCCTTGCGAGTCGACGCGACCACCAGCACATCATGCAGCCGTAAGGTGACCTCATCAAAGGGCGGTAAAATATCCTCATCTCGACGCTTAATCATCAGCATGGTCATTTCCGGCAATTCGGGAAACTGCCCGGCAATCGCTCGATGGCCGATCAGCGGATGGCCCCGATTAAGCCGGATTTGGGCAATAAATTGCTTACCGCTAGAAGGATTAAGATCGCCCGCCATGTCCGGCGCCACCCGCTTGGGCAGCAAGTGACGCCCTCCAAAAGCAAGAAAGACCAATCCTGTGACCGCCAGTACCAGCCCCATGGGGGTGAGGTCAAAAAAGCGGATCATTTTGCCAGTGCTTTCTTCATAGGCGGCCGCCGCCAGCAAATTAGTGGAGGAGCCGATCAAAGTGGTCATGCCACCCAAAATAGAAACAAAAGAAAGCGGTATCATAAAGCGCGAGGGGCTGCGGCCCGAATGGTTAGCAATGGCTGCTAAAATGGGAATGAACATGATCACCACTGGCGTATTGTTCAAAAAGGCCGAGATCAGCATCACGAAAATGAAAACTGATATGATGACCAACAGCGGCGCGCGCTCAAAGGCTCGTAACATCCAAATGGTTGGACGCTCCAACATGCCTGACTGGAACATGCCCTGGCCGATGATCAACAGGCCAAGAATGGCAAAAAGGGCGGGGTTGGCAAAACCGGCCAGCAAATCGGTGGGGGTTATTAGCGGCTCGCCATTTTCTAAAGGAGGGTAGAACTGAAACAACAACATCAGCACCACCAGCACCCCCATAGAGACCAGCTCCAGAGAGATGCGATCGACCGCATACAGAACCACCGCCCCGAAGACGATGAACAGGGTCACCCACATTTGCCAATCTGCGCCTGCTTGAAGGTCCATGCTTTCTTCTATGCCTGTTTGCCATTGGTCGCTAATTACAATATCAAGACTGCATTTGGCGGGGCATACAAGCTATTATTCCCCAACAGATTGATTTATAACTGACCTTTTGGCTGGCAACGCCTCGGGGCGAGTATGTTCGGCTCCGATTAGACGCCTCGAAAAGGCACATTAGAACGAGCTTATGTGAATGACCGACCCCTTCCGCCCGTTGAAAGATGCGTTTAGCCGTTTTGGTACGGGCGTCACCATCGCCTCCTGCCTGTCGCGCGAGGGGGCCCCTGTAGGCCTCACGGTCAATTCCTTCACCTCGGTTTCACTGGAGCCGCCGCTGGTGCAATGGTGCATTGCCAAGCGTAGCGCTCTTTTTGATGATTTCATGGCCGCCTCCCATTATGGCATTTCGGTTTTAGGGGCGGAACAGCGGCATCTCTCCACCTATTATGCAACGCCCATGCAGCATGCCATTGACTCCCAACATCTGGATCATGGCTATGACGGCACGCCTTTATTGCTGGAGCGTTTGGCAGGATTTGATTGTGAACTGGTGAATGCCATTGAAGCGGGCGACCATGTTATTTTACTGGCCCAAATCATCGCCTTCGACTCCCGCGAAGGGGCGCCCTTGATATATGTGAACCGTGCCTATCAGGAACTTAAATAGGATTTGAGAATGTCCAGCACGCAGAAACCGTTGAAGGTCAGTTTTTTAGGGCTGGGGGTGATGGGTTTTCCCATGGCGGGCTATCTGGTCGCCGGGGGCCATCAGGTTGCCGTGTTCAATCGTGATTCGCGCAAAACCGAGCAATGGATAAAAAAATATTCCGGCCACGGGGCCGCGACCATAGGCGAGGCGGTGGCTGAAGCCGATATTGTCTGCGCCTGTGTGGGTAATGATGCGGACAGTATGGCGGTATCGGGGGTAGCCATGACTGCAATGGCTGAGGCCAGTCTTTATATTGATCACACCACCACCTCTGCCATGTGTGCCAAAGAAATCGCCAAACGGGGCAAGAATAAAGCTATCGGCTTTGTGGATGCCCCTATATCCGGCGGCGAAGCAGGCGCGATAAATGGGCAGCTATCCATCATGTGCGGCGGCAGTGACGCAGATATGAAACGCGCCGAAGTGGTGATGCAGGCTTACGCCAAACGCATTGTCCATATTGGCCCCGTGGGGCAGGGGCAGCTTTGTAAAGCCGTCAACCAGATTGCCATTGCCGGGGTGTTGCAAGGCTTGTCCGAGGCGGTGCATTTCGCCAAGCGGGCCGGGCTTGATATGGATAAGGTGTTGGAAGCGGTGTCCGGCGGCGCAGCGCAAAGCTGGCAAATGGATAATCGCGCCAAAACCATGGCCGAGGGCAAGTTCGATTTCGGCTTCGCGGTGGATTGGATGCGCAAGGATCTGGCCATTGCCTTGGCCGAGGCGGAATTAAGCGGCGCCACCTTACCCATGACCGCGCTGATTGATCAGTTCTACAAAGACGTGCAACAGGCTGGCGGCAATCGCTGGGATACATCGAGTTTAATTACAAGGCTTGAATCCGGCTCGAAGGGAGTAGCGAATAGGGGATAGAAAAAAGAAACCAATCTTATCCTGAGGAGCCGCGAAGCGGCGTCTCGAAGGATGGCAAAAAGCACTAAAACCCCTGTCATCCCCGCGAAAGCGGGGACCCATCTTCAGAAAGACTCAACAAGATCAAAAACGCCCTACTTTCCGAACCCAAAACTTATCCCCCCATATCCACCATTTCAGTGACAAAGCCCTAGCGGCCATCGACGCCAATTACCGCAAAACAATTGACCTGCTTGAAGCCCCTTATAACAGGG
>JALWRV010000340.1 GCA_027080545.1 Parvularculaceae bacterium | reverse complement strand
ATAGGAAATCGGCCTGAAGCGGGGAAATAGGGTGATTTTGTCCCCGAATTGGCTATGATGACCGTAAGAGAGGACGGGTTGGGGTGACATGATGCATTATTCGATAGCAAAAAATAGGATTGGTTTTCTGCCGTGGGGCTTACGCAGCCACACCCTTGCGCGTGGCCCGGCGCGGCATTTTTACTTCAAAGCTGTGATCTATGGGGCTTTCATTGCTATCGTGTTCGGGCTTCTTTTGCCCCAGAAGGCGATGGCGCAGCTTGCCCGCGATAGCGATGCGCCGCTTGATGTGAGCAGTGATTTTTTTGAAGCCGTAGAGGGCCAGAACTATATAACGTGGACGGGCAATGTGCATGCGGTGCAGGGGGATGTTGTGCTCACAACGCCGCGTTTGGTGCTGTACCAGAATGAAGACGGTGCCGTTACCAGCGTCGTTGCCAGCGAGGGGGTGCGTTATTCAACCCCAACCGAAAAAATTTCCGGAAAAAAAATGGTCTATGTGGCGAAAGATGATGTCATCACCGTGACCGGCAATGTGGTGGTGATTCAAGGGGATCAGGTCATGTCTGGCGAGAAGCTAGTCTATAATTTGACCACCGGATCATTGCGTTTTTCTGGATCGGGTAATAAGCGTGTGCGGGGCATTTTTTTCCCCAAGAATAAAAAACCTATTTCTAAGGACACGGCCGGCTAGGAAGTGTTGTAAGCTCCCATCGGTCATCATGCGCCATGTAAGGCTTGTCTTTAAAGTGCGCGGCTCGAAAGGAAATAAACTTTAGTGAATAAGCCGGTTATGCCTTCTACCGTAGCTGCTGCACAGGGCGATAATTTATTGCCGGAAACAGAGCAGATGCCCGCAAAAGGGCTGGCGGCGGATGGTCTGTGCAAGACTTATCGGCGGCGCGCGGTGGTTAAGGATGTTAGTCTGAATGTTCAGCGCGGTGAGGTGGTTGGTTTGTTGGGTCCCAATGGCGCGGGAAAGACCACCTGTTTTTATATGATGACCGGGCTGATCCCTGTGGATGCCGGGCGTATTGTCATTGATGGGTTCGATGTTACGCGTTTGCCCATGTATCAGCGCGCGCGCTTGGGGGTTGGTTATTTACCGCAAGAGCCGTCCATTTTTCGAGGCATGTCGGTAGAAGATAATTTGCGCGCGGTGATAGAGCTGGCCCATAAGGGGCGGGCAAAACAGCAGGAGATTCTTGATTCCTTGCTGGATGAGTTCCGTATTAGCCATTTGTTAAAGACTCCCGCCACCGCGCTTTCCGGTGGTGAGCGCCGCCGATTGGAAATCGCTCGGGCGTTGGCTACGGGCCCTGACTTTATGTTGCTGGACGAACCTTTTGCGGGGATTGACCCGCTGGCCATCGCTGATATTCGCGATTTGGTGGCGACATTGAAAATGCGGGGTATCGGCGTGCTGATAACGGACCATAATGTGCGTGAAACATTAGAGATTATTGATAGAGCCTATATTATCCACCAAGGTGAGGTGCTGTCAGAGGGGTCGGCGGACGAAATTATAGGTAATGAAGAAGTGCGCCGCGTTTATCTTGGGGAAACTTTCGCATTGTAGACTGTCGTTCAATGAATGTTGACCAGAAGGTTGACAGAATATGAACAAAATAGGCAGTGCAATCCGTGAAAATCAATCATAGACTTGAGATTAAACAGGGCCAACAGCTGGTTATGACGCCGCAATTGCAGCAGGCGATCAAGCTGTTGCAGCTCACCAATCTTGAATTGGTGGAATTTGTCGAAGAGCAATTGAAAGAAAATCCGTTTTTAGAACGGGATGAGCGGGCTAGTACGCCTGAGCGTGGTGATGGCGTCGTCAAAAAAGTTGAAGATGAGGCGCACGAAAAAGAATTGACCATTGCCGATACGCCGGCTGAGGCGGTGGGAGACCCCAGTGTCGACGCGGCGTTTGAAGAAACTATATCCGTTGCGGACAGGCAAGCAGAAGCGGCGCAGGATCGCCACGAAGTGCGCGATTGGCAAAATGCGTCGACGGGAGCAGGGGCCAATAGTGATTTCGACCCCAATATTAATTTGACCAAAGAAATTACCTTGCGCGATCATTTAACCGCGCAACTGCATCTGGTGACTAATGATGCGGCAGACCTTTTAACGGGCGCTTTTCTGATCGACCTCATTGATGAGGCTGGCTATCTGCGCATGGAAACCGAGCAAGTAGCCACCCAATTAGGTTTGTCGGACGCAGAAGTTGAAAAAGTGGTTCACCTTTTGCAGACCTTGGAGCCGGTTGGTGTGGGGGCCCGCTCTTTGAGCGAATGCCTTGGGTTACAATTAAAAGATAAGGGGTTGTGCACCCCGCAAATGCAAAAATTGCTCGATCATCTTGAATTATTGGGCAAGGCAGACTTTAAAGGGCTGCGACGCAAGGTTGGTGTTAAAGAAGATGATTTGCGCGAAATGATCGCGGAAATTCGCAAGCTAACCCCCAAACCGGGGCTGGCCTTTGGGCAGCATGATGTGCAGATTGTGGTGCCGGATGTTTATATTCGCCAGGCTGATGATGGTGGGTGGAAAGTTGAATTGAATAATGAAACTTTGCCAAAAGTTATTGCCAATCAAAAATACTTTGCCAAGCTAACCTCCTCTTGTGTTGTCGAAGAAGACAAATCTTATTTGAAAGAGCAAATGTCCAATGCCTCTTGGTTGGTGAAAAGCCTTGATCAGCGGGCTAAAACTATTTTGCGTGTGGCGATGGAGTTGGTGCGCCAACAGGATGGATTTTTTGTTCATGGGGTGCGCCACTTAAAACCGCTTAATTTAAAAGCAGTGGCCAACGCGATAGAGATGCATGAATCGACCGTTTCGCGGGTGACCTCGAATAAATATATTGCGACCCCGCGCGGCGTTTTTGAAATGAAATATTTTTTCACCGCCGCGATTGGGGCAACCGTTGGGGCGGTCAATCATTCAGCTGAGTCCGTTCGCCATCGCATCAAGGAACTGATAGAGCAAGAGACTTTGGACGCGATTTTGTCCGATGACCGGTTGGTGGAAATTTTGCGGGCAGAAAATATCAATATTGCGCGCCGTACGGTGGCCAAATATCGCGAAGCCATGGGGATACCCTCTTCGGTACAGCGGCGCCGGTTGAAAAAACAAGCTCTTTAAGGTGCTTGAATAAGCCCGCTCTTCGGGTTTACTCTGGGAAAATAATACCCATATGGAGTGGAGGATGCGGCATGGAGCGCCGCGCCACAATTTAGCACCATATCTGTAATCGTACATATCCAAAGAGTTGAAAGGAGACATCATGGACGTCCAAATTAGCGGCAAAGGTCTGGATTTGGGGGAAGCCCTGCAAATACATGTTTCTGACAAGCTCGATGCTGGGGTGCATAAATATTTTGAGCGCCCGGCCAAGGCGACAGTGGTGTTCACGCCGGAGGGCACCATGATCAAGTGCGAAACCAATGCCCATCTGGATTCTGGGGTCTATCTATCCACGGAGGGGCAGGCGGCCGATGCCTATGGGGCCTTTGATGAGGCCATGGAAAAATTGGAAAAACGGGTGCGCCGCTATAAAAGACGGTTGAAAAATCACCACACCCATGGGGCCGAACGGGCAAGGGCCGAAGCGGC